>CAIKZV010000464.1 GCA_903831925.1 uncultured Burkholderiales bacterium | reverse complement strand
GCCCTCGTGCTTCAAGCGAACTGTCGCCCAGGCCAGCCGCGGCCTGCAAGGCCCGGGCTTTGCGCCGTCGGGACAACGGCGCTTGTGAGTCGCCGGCCTCAGGCTTTGCGCACCAGCAAGGCGAGGATCGCCTCCAGGTGATCGTCGGCCATCTGCCTCATTTCGTCGTCGCTGCGGTCTTGCACAGGATGCGCGACGAACACATAGGCCGGGTCGGTGCCGAGCGCCTTAGACTGCACGGCGGCAGCATCGATGAACTCGGTGGTGGCCACGCCAACCGAAGGAATACCATTGGACTCGAGATCCGCGAGGTCATGCGTACAGCACGACGTACACGAACCTCAATCCGCCAGCCCTTCGATCACGACATGAACTTCGCCGACGATCTGCTGGCGCAACGGCAGCGGCGCCGGCTTGGCAACCGTCGGCTTCATGTAGCGCTTGACCGCAATGCCGCGCTGCGTCAGCAGCGTGTCGATCCGGTCGAGAAACACATTGCCCCGCGGCTTGGAAATATCGAGCAGGCCCACGGTCAGCCCGTGCAGATGCTCGGGGCGAGCCAGCCTGGCGCGCGACGACGGACTGTGCTCGGCCGTCGGATCCATGATGAGATTCACGATTTCACCTCTCTGGTTACAGGCAGCGATCCGGCGAATCCGCCGCCAGACCAACCACCGATGATGCCGGAGAACATGCCGGCACCGCCTCCCGCGCGGACGATCAACAGCCCGCCCGGGCGAAACTTGTTGCGTGTGCTGCCGACCTCAGACGGGCGGTAGCCTTCATCGATCCCCTTGGCGCCGACGACCAGTTCGTCGCCAGGAATCTCGCAAAGCCCATACAGTTCCTCGAGCAGCCGTGCCTTGCTCCAGCCCGCCTGGCGAAACGTGCGCTCATGCTCGGGGCAGACCACCACCATCGCGTCGCAGGCCGGCGCGAGCTTGACACTGTGGACGGCCTTGAGCGATTCGGCCATGCTGCGGGCCAGGCTCTGCGGCGTTCTGGACTTCTGGTCGACGATGCCTTGCAGTCCGAAGCCCGCGAACACCGTCACCGCCGAAACACCCCGCGCGACACCGAAATCGCAGGACAAGGGCTCCCAGCACGAACCCTCTTCGTCTTCGGCGAAGCAGTAGGTGTATTTGCCGGGATTGCCCAGCGTGGCACGGTCGACCTCTTGCGGACGCCCGCCGCCGACATTGCGGATCACGAGTTGCAGCGCACGGCCGATCGTCGCGTTTGCCCGGTTGCCTTGGCCCAGTGCATTGCCGCGTGCATTCATCGAAATCTGGCGCCGGATTGGGCCGTTGACGACCAACACCGGGCTGACGAACATCGTGGTGGCGAGGACACCATGCATCGCAAAAGCCGGGTCGAGTGCGGCCTCGACCGCAGCCAGCACCACCGGCAAGTACTCGGGCTTGCAACCCGCCATCACCGCATTGATCGCGACTTTCTCGATCGTCAACGGCACCAGATTCGGCGGGCACAGACCCAGCACTTCCTGGGGATCTCGG
>CAIKZV010000463.1 GCA_903831925.1 uncultured Burkholderiales bacterium | reverse complement strand
GGCCAGTGTCAGCCCGAGCACGCGCTGGCTCAGGCGCGTGGCCATTGTGCTGATCGACTGGCGCGAGGACTGCCAGTCACCGACCGCCCCACCCTCGACATAGCGCGAACCGACCACGATATCGATCGGCTCATCTCGCAGCACGGTCAACATGCCCGGCAGCAGGCTTTCGTCGTGCTGCAGATCGGCATCCATCACCGCAAGATAAGGCGCGCCGCTGGCGAGCATGCCTTCGACGCAGGCGCTCGACAGACCGCGCCGACCGATGCGCCGCAAGCAGCGCACGCGGGGAAAGCGCCGCGACAGGGCCTGAAGCCGGGCGGCCGTGCCATCGGGCGAATCGTCATCGACGAAGATGACTTCGAAGGCCACGCCGTGCAGCACCCGCTCGAGTCGCCGCAGCAGTTCCTCGACGTTATCAATCTCATTGAAGGTCGGGATGACCACCGCCAGCTCGACTGGCAGCGCATCACGGCCAGCATCGATCATCAAAGCATCAGACATCACTGATTTCCTGCTGGTACCCCGGGCGGGACTTGAACCCGCACGCCTTGCGGCTGCGGATTTTAAGTCCGCTACGTCTACCGATTCCGTCACCGGGGCCAAGTCGCTGTGCTGAAGCGGTGCAATCGGTCATCAGCCTGTCGACCCTCCGAGCCTCCGCAGTCGCCGAGTATACGGTCGCCCGAAAACCAACGCCGCAAGACAGAAAGCCCGCATCGCTGCGGGCTTTCAAGCGGCGGGGCAGGCCGGACCAGTCGAGCGTGCCGCGCAAAAATGTCGCTTACTGACGCGCCGCGACGAAGGTCTTGATCTGGTCGACCGTGACATAGCCTTTCTTGTCGGTGTCCATCATGTCGAAACCTTTGGCGATACGGGGCATTCCGGCCTCGAGTTCGGCCTTGGTCAGTTTGCCATCGCCATTCTTGTCGGCAGCCTTGGCTTTCTGGTCGATCTCGGCGGCAAGCTTCGGATCGAGGGGCTTGGTCTGGCTGATGGCTGAGCCGGTGGTGACAAGAAGTACCGAGGCGAGGACGAACGCGCGAATCATCGAAGGAGAGGTCATGGCAAGCCGAGCTGAGTGGAAGGGAACTCGGACGCTACCACAAGCCCGTGACCCGAGAACTCGCGTGCTAACCTGAGACATCAGGCTGCGAAAAACCAGGAACCCATGCCCACCGAGACAGACCATTTCGAGTCAGGCCTTCTGCGCGACGGCTACCTCGATATCCGACAACGCTCACTCGAGAGCGGTGTCGACACCACACCGCATACCCACGCCTTCGACACCCGACTGATGGTCCTTCAGGGCGAGATGTCGGTGGTCTTTGATCACGCGACGACGGTTGCCCGTGCCGGCGATGTCATCGAGATCGCGCGAGACGTCTCGCACTGCGAGCGCTACCGCCCCGGTCCGATCGTGTTCGTCGCGGGGCTGCGACATCCGCCGACCGAGGGCCAGTAGCGCGTGATTCTCAATCCTCGGCGCTGAAGCCCGAGGCCTTGATGATCGGCCCCCAGGCGGCGAGGTCAGCCGCGATCAATGCGGCAAAGCGTTCGGGCGACGAGGGAATGGTCTCCATCGCAAACTTCGCAAAAATATCGCGAGTCTCCTGGGTCTTGAGCGACTCATTGATTGCACCGGCGGCATAGTTCACGATCGGCGCCGGCGTATTCGGGGGCATGAACACGCCGACCCAGACCTCGGCCACGACGTCCTTGTAGCCCGACTCGACCATCGTCGGCACATCAGGCAGGAAGCGGCTGCGCTGCGAGCCGGTGGTCGCCAGCACCCGAAGCCGCGGCCCGAGCATCGGCAGCGCCTCACCCACGCCAGGAAAACCGGACGCAATCTGGCCGCCCATCATGTCCTGCATCGCCGGCGCACCACCCTTGTAGGGAACATGCAGCAGGTCGATTCCGGCCGCACGTGCAAACATCATCCCGGCAAAGTGGGGGGTCGCCCCGGCGGCCGATGACGAGAACGCCGCCTGCTTCGGATTGGCCTTGGCCCAGGCAACAAAGTCGGCGACCGTCTTGACGCTGTCCGGGACCATCGGGCCCACCACGAAAGCGAGCGGCGTCTTTGCGCAAACCGCCACTGGCGTCAGGTCCTTCACCGGGTCGTAGGCGAGCTTGCGATAGCTGTAGGGATAGATGGTGATCGGAAAGTCCGGTGTGAACAGCATCGTGGTGCCGTCGGGCGGGCTGTTCTTGACCTGTTCGATGGCCAGCCGACTGCCCGCGCCGGCCTTGTTCTCGACCACCAGCCCTGCGGGCCATGACGACTGGACACGCGAGACCAGGCCGCGAGCGGCCACATCGCTGCCACCCCCAGCGGGAAAGCCGACGATGAGTTTCGTGGGGCGGGCGGGCTGCGCACGGGCGGACAAACCGAAGGACAGGGCCGGGAGGGCGAGCGAGGCGGCAAGCAGGGTGCGGCGAGAGGTCATGGCGAAAGCGCCTCATGGCGTGGAGGGTGAGCGGGATACATCGCGGAATGTCAGGCTGCAACAACTCGTCCGGCAGGGAAAACCG
>CAIKZV010000462.1 GCA_903831925.1 uncultured Burkholderiales bacterium | reverse complement strand
GGCTCTCGTCGTTGATCACCTTGGGACCGGTGACGTACTCACCGTACTCGGCGTTATTGGAGATGGAGTAGTTCATGTTGGCGATGCCGCCTTCATACATCAGGTCGACGATGAGTTTCAACTCGTGCAGGCACTCGAAATAGGCCATCTCCGGAGCGTACCCGGCTTCGACAAGCGTCTCGAAACCCGCCTTGATCAGCTCGACCGTTCCACCACAAAGGACTGTCTGCTCACCGAACAGATCGGTCTCGGTTTCTTCGCGGAAGTTGGTTTCGATGATGCCAGCACGACCGCCGCCGATTGCACAGGCATAGGACAGTGCATTGTCGCGTGCCGCGCCACTGCGATCCTGATGAATCGCCACCAGCATCGGAACGCCACCACCTTGAGCGTAGGTCGATCGCACGGTGTGACCAGGCGCCTTGGGAGCGACCATCACCACATCGAGGTCGTCGCGAGGCACGACCTGACCGTAATGCACATTGAAGCCGTGCGCGAAGGCCAGGGTGGCGCCCTTCTTGATGTTCGGCTCGATGTCGCTCTTGTAGGTGGCAGCGATATGCTCATCAGGCATCAGCATCATGACGAAATCGGCACCTTTGACGGCTGCAGCGATCTCTTCGGCCTTGAGTCCGGCCTTCTTGACCTTGTCCCAGGAGGGGCCGCCCTTGCGAACGCCCACAACCACCTTGATGCCGGAATCGTTCAGGTTTTGCGCATGGGCATGGCCCTGCGAACCGTAGCCGATGATGGCGACCTTCTTGCCCTTGATCAGCTTGATGTCGCAGTCTTTGTCGTAAAACACCTTCATTGGATTTCCTTTCAGGCTTTGAGAACGCGCTCACCGCGAGCGATCCCGGAGGCGCCGGTACGAACCGTCTCCATGATCATGCTCGCATCGAGCGCATCGATGAATGCATCGAGTTTGCTGCCGTCTCCGGTCAGCTCGATCGTGTAACTCTTGTCGGTGACGTCGATAATGCGACCGCGGAAAATATCGGCCATCCGCTTCACCTCTTCACGCTCCTTGCCGACCGCGCGAACCTTGATGAGCATCAGCTCTCTTTCGATGTAAGGCGATTCGATCAGATCGAAGACCTTGACCACATCGATCAGGCGGTTGAGATGCTTTGTGATCTGCTCAATCACATCGTCGGATCCACTGGTGACGATGGTCATGCGCGACATCGACCGGTCTTCGGTCGGTGCGACCGTCAGCGTTTCGATGTTGTAACCACGAGCAGAAAACAGACCCACAACCCGCGACAGGGCACCCGGTTCATTTTCAAGCAAGACAGAAATAATGTGTCTCATGGCGCGTTCCTTACAGGTCTTCCGAGCCGAGAATCATCTCGGTCAGACCCTTGCCGCCCTGAACCATCGGCCAGACGTTTTCGGTCTGGTCGGTGATCACATCGAGAAACACCAGCCGATCCTTGTACTTGCCGAATGCGTCGCGCAGCGCCGGCTCGACATCACCGGGCTTTTCGACTCGAATACCGATATGGCCATACGCCTCGGCGAGGCGCACGAAGTCAGGCAAGGCTTCCATGTAGGACTCTGAATAACGGCTGCCGTATTCGATTTCCTGCCACTGACGCACCATGCCGAGGTAGCGATTGTTGAGGCTGACCACCTTCACCGGCATGTGATATTGCTTGCAGGTCGACATCTCCTGGATGCACATCTGAATCGAGCCTTCGCCGGTCACGCAAGCCACCTGCGAGCCCGGATTGGCGAGCGCCACGCCCATTGCATAGGGCAATCCCACACCCATGGTTCCGAGCCCACCCGAATTGATCCAGCGACGCGGTTTGTCGAAACGGTAGAACTGAGCCGCCCACATCTGATGCTGACCGACGTCGGAGGTCACAAAGGCATCGCCACCGGTCACTTCCCAGAGCTTTTCGATGACGAACTGCGGCTTGATGACATCGATTGCAGTACGGTCGTACTTCAGGCAATCCTTCTTGCGCCACTCGGCGATCTGCGTCCACCAGGCGGTCACGCCTTTATGGACTCGGGCACCAGCGTCGACTGCGGCGGTCAGCTGAGCGAGCATCTCGGTGAGGCACTCGCGAACATCGCCAACGATCGGCACGTCGACCTTCACCCGCTTCGAGATCGACGAAGGGTCGATGTCGATGTGAATGATCTTGCGGGGGTTCTGCGCGAAATGCTTGGGATTGCCGATCACCCGGTCATCGAAGCGCGCGCCGACCGCAAGCAGCACGTCGCAGTGCTGCATGGCCATATTGGCCTCATACGTCCCATGCATGCCGGGCATGCCAACAAAGCGATCGCTGCTGGCGCGATAGCCACCGAGACCCATCAACGTGTTGGTGCAGGGAAATCCAAGCTCGTCGACGAGCTTGTTCAGCTCGGGGGCAGCGTTGGCCAGAATGACACCGCCACCGGTATAGATCATCGGGCGCTCAGCGCCGAGCAGCAACTGCAGCGCCTTGCGAATCTGACCCTGATGGCCTTTGACCACCGGGTTGTACGAGCGCATCGGGACGGCTTTCGGATACTCGAAGCGGCACTTGTCGCGGGTGACATCCTTGGGAATATCGACCAGCACCGGACCGGGACGACCGGTGGAGGCGATGACGAAGGCCTTGCGGATGGTCGTGGCCAGGTCCTTGACGTCCTTGACCAGGAAGTTGTGCTTGACGCAAGGACGTGTGATGCCGACGGTATCGCACTCCTGGAAAGCGTCTTCGCCAATGGCGTGTGTCGGGACCTGACCGGTCAGGACCACCATCGGGATCGAATCCATGTAAGCGGTCGCGATACCGGTGACTGCGTTCGTGACACCCGGCCCGCTGGTGACCAGGCAAACGCCGACCTTTTCGGTCGAGCGCGCGTAGGCATCGGCTGCGTGCACTGCAGCCTGCTCGTGCCGGACAAGAATGTGCTGGACGGTGTCCTGCTGAAAAATCGCATCGTAGATGTACAGGACGGCTCCACCGGGGTAACCGAAAAGGTGTTTGACACCTTCTTCCTGCAAACAGCGCACGACGATTTCTGCGCCGGTAAGTTCCATGACCTGTATTCCTTTCAAGATCCAGGGAGCCCGCCCGCCGGCGCCAGCGCGATCAGTTGAACGCGACGACGCAGGCCTCGAAACGGGACCTGTGAGGTTGAACGGACGCCTAAGCTCCCTCTTGTGAAGGGGGCAAACGGCATGCGCTGAAGATTTCGAGCCGGAGGATGAACCGGCAAGGACAAGATTGGGCGCTCAAGTGTTATGCAGTGATATGCGACTGCAACGCTAATGACGCCTGGGTATCAAAAAATTGTAATTCGAAATGTCATGTCGGTCAAGGCAACGCAGGCCTGCAGCGAGGCGAAAATCGCTCGGACATGGCTTCTGCTAGGATCGGCGACCACACCGGCGAAGCACATTCAAAAGGTCAAGCGCGAGGATGGCCTCACGGCAGGAACTTTCAGAATTTCTGAAGTCGATCGAGCGCCGCGCCTTCAAGCAAGCCGTCTACGCCGTACGCGAGAATGAGGCAGCACTGGATGTCGTCCAGGACGCCATGTTCAAGCTCGCGGAGAAGTACGCGGACAAGCCCTTGGCGGAACTGCCTTTGCTGTTCCAGCGGATTCTGCAGAACACGATCCACGACCACTTCCGGCGCCAGAAGGTGCGCAACCTCTGGACGACGCTGCTGTCTTCATTGCGCCCGTCAGATGAATCAGGCGATGCCGACAGGGATGTGCTCGAGTCGATGGAGGTTGAAGGCGACACGCGACAGGGTGAAAGCGCGGCGCAACTCGTTGAGCGGGAACAGATTCTTCGTGTGATCGATGACGAAGTCCAGAAACTCCCGCCGCGTCAACGGGAAGCCTTCGTCATGCGTTACTGGCAGGATATGGATGTCGCGGAAACCGCGATTGCGATGGGGTGTTCCGAGGGCAGCGTCAAGACTCACTGTTCTCGAGCAACCCACACCCTGGCGACGGCGCTGAGAGCCAAGGGAATCACGCTATGAATAACGAACAACTGATCGCACATCAAATCAGACTGGCTCTCGATGAGTCGGTCGACCATTTGCCGTTTCGCATTACACAACGACTGGAACACTCTCGACTGGCAGCACTGGCCCGCGCCATGCCTTTACAGACCGAGTTGGCAGTGAACCGGGCTTCTTCAATGACGGTTGCGCTTCATGGCGATCACCGACCGTCAGTGTATTTCCGACTTCTGTCGACTCTGGCGCCGATCTTGCTGGTCATCGCCGGCCTCTATGGTATTGACGCCTGGAACGACGCCGAGGAAGCCGCCGAAACCGCAGACATCGATGCGGAATTGCTGCTAGCCGACGATGATGTGCCGGTCTCGGCTTATGCCGACAAGGGCTTTGGCGTGTTCCTGAAGAACTCCAGACAGTGAGTGGGTGTGCCGTGAAAGCGCGTTTGTTGGCATTTTCAATCGTGGCGGTTTTGAGCGCCACTCTGGCATTTAGCGCGCATGCCCAGACAGCGTCCACGCCGGAAGCCCCCGCCTTGCCCGCTGAGTCAGCAGCCAGTACACCGTCAGCCGAAGACTCAACCAGCCCATCGGCGGCGCCGGCAACCTCTGCCGAAGCGCCCCCAGCTTCGCCACCCAGATCCGAACCGCTGAAACTCGACCCGCCGCGTGCATCGGCTATACCGCTTACCCAGCCGCTCTGGTCTGATCTGACAAGCGCGCAGCGGCAAGTGCTGGATCCCTTCGCGTCGCAATGGAACGGACTCCCAGCGACCGAGAAACGGGCATGGGCAGATATCGCGCGCCGCTTTCCCAAAATGAGTGCTGACGAGCAGGCCCGAGTACAAAGGCGAATCACTGAGTGGGCGGAACTGAGCCCGGCGCAGCGACAGGTTGCTCGCGCGAACTACCGTCTCGCCCAACAAGCCGGTCGAGAAAACATCGCAGCTCAGTGGGAAACCTATCAGGGCCTGACGAGCGACCAGAAGTCGGTGCTCGGCAATGCCGGCAGTACCAGCAACACCGCCGCACGCTATGCCGGCTCGTCCACCGGACTGGCCAAGGAAGCCGCGCAGCCCCTGCCTCGGCGTCCGGTATTGATCGGCACCGACAACTCACCCGCCTCGGCTTCGGGCGTCGTGCCGACCGTCGGCAAAAGCAGCCGCCCCTGAACCTTGGAAGCACGCTGTCCGGACACCGACTCACCGGTTGGCGAAATGGCTTCTGCCGGTCTTTGGCGGCGCTTCATGGGCGCCGTCTATGAAGCCGTGATCCTGTTCGGTGTCGTGATCTTTTTCGGTTACGGCTACTCGGCGCTGTTGCAGTACCGTGGGGACGCAGGCCCGGCCCGATGGTTTTTCCAGGGCTTCCTGTTTCTTGTGATCTCGGCCTATTTCATTGGGTTCTGGAGCGAAGGCCGTCGCAGCTTGCCGATGAAGACCGTCGCGCTCAGACTGGTCGATTCGCAGGGTCGGCCGCTGACCGTCAGGCAAGCCGCCATTCGATGCGGGCTCGTCTGGATTCTCGTACTCGCTCCTGCAGCGCTGGCCTATGCGCTCAGTCCGGCCTGGCTCATGCTCTGGGCCGTGTCCTTCGCTTGGGCAGTATTTTCGCCTCGACACCAGACGCTTCACGACCAGTTGTCGGGAACGCGCCTGATCATCGACAACCAGGCTGCTCCGTAATCGTCACCGCATCGACATCCGGTGACGACTATTGCTTGACGCAGTCGACAAAATAGCTGCTCACACCATTCTTCGTCTCGACCACCAGCCCATGGACGTCGGTTGAAAAACCGGGGAAGCGGTCGTTGAAGGTGCGGACAAACTTCAGATACTCGACGATCGTGCGATTGAATCGCTCCCCCGGTATGAGCAGCGGGATGCCGGGCGGATAAGGCGTTACCAGCATCGTGGTGATCCGGCCTTCGAGTTCGTCGATGTGAACGCGATCGACCTTGCGGTGTGCAAGGCACTCAAAAGCGTCTGAGGGCTTCATCGCCGGCTCCATGACCGACAGGTACATGTCCATCGTAACTCTGGCCACGTCATGGCGCCGATATTCCTCGTGGATCTGTTGAGCAAGGTCGCGCAAACCGACACGCTCATAGGCCGGAAACTTGGCCACGAAATCGGGCATGACTCGCCACAACGGCTGATTGGCGTCGTAATCGGCCTTGAACTGCTGCAACTCGGTTACCAGAGTATTCCAGCGGCCTTTGGTGATGCCGATCGTG
The DNA here is from genome assembly GCA_903831925.1 of uncultured Burkholderiales bacterium. Taxonomy (GTDB): domain Bacteria; phylum Pseudomonadota; class Gammaproteobacteria; order Burkholderiales; family Burkholderiaceae_E; genus UBA4615. The sequence goes on along the minus strand of CAIKZV010000462.1, from coordinate 1,978 downwards.
AACATAACGAAGAAGGAATACAGACCGGTCTTTTCGACCACAACCCCATGCTCGGAGAGATATTTGGTGACCAGGGAGGCTGGAATTCCCCATGCCGAAAAACCGCCGTCCATGCCGAGACCCGGGGTGATCAGGGTCGCCTTGATCGGATCAAGCATGTTGAAGCCAGTCTCGACACCTTCGAATCCGTGCCAGGCGTCACTCGGCCCGAGAATCCAGTCCTCGCGCCGACCGGCACCGACATGTTCGAAAGACTTGGGCCCCCAGACTCTGAACCACCAGGAGTCGCCAAACTCATCATCGACCTTGCGCATCGCACGCCGGAAGTCGAGCGCCTCAGAGATCGACTCTTCGACCAGTGCTCGGCCACCGGGCTGCTCCATCATTGCGGCCGCGACATCGCAGGACGCGATAATTGCGTATTGCGGCGACGTCGAGGTGTGCATCAGGTAGGACTCGTTGAACCGGTAGGTGTCGAGCTTGTGATCGAGCGGCTCCTGTACCAGGATCTGCGAAGCCTGTGACAGACCTGCCAGCAGCTTGTGCGTCGACTGGGTCGAAAACACCATCGTCGACTTTGAACGCGGACGGTTTTCGCCGATCGCGTGCATCTCGTGATAAAGCGGATGAAACGTGGCGTGCGGCAGCCAGGCTTCGTCGAAGTGAAGATTCTCGACAAAGTCGCCAAGCGACTCCTTGATGGTCTCGACGTTGTAGAGCACGCCGTCGTAGGTCGACTGAGTGATCGTCATGACCTGCGGTCGAGCGGTCTTGTCCTTGACCAGCGGATTGGCTGCGATTTTCTGCCGAATACTGTCGGGGCTGAATTCGTGCCTCGGTATCGGCCCGATGATGCCGAGCTGATTGCGGGTCGGCTGCAGAAAGATCGGCACGGTGCCGGTCATCATGATCGCGTGCAGCACGCTCTTGTGGCAGTTGCGATCGACCAGCACGATGTCATCGGTGGCCACCGTCGAGTGCCAGACGATCTTGTTCGAGGTCGAGGTGCCGTTGGTGACAAAAAAGAGATGATCGGCATTGAAGATGCGCGCTGCATTGCGCTCGCTCGCCGCCACCGGCCCGGTGTGGTCGAGCAACTGACCGAGTTCATCGACCGCATTGCAGACATCAGCGCGAAGCATGTTTTCACCGAAAAACTGGTGAAACATCTGGCCGACCGGACTCTTGAGGAAGGCCACGCCGCCGGAGTGCCCCGGGCAGTGCCACGAATAGGAGCCGTCGTTGGCGTAATGGACCAGCGCCTTGAAGAAAGGCGGCGCGAGCGAACCCATGTACTTGTTCGCTTCGCGGATGATGTAGCGCGCGACGAACTCGGGCGTGTCCTCGAACATATGAATGAATCCGTGGAGCTCCTTGAGGATCTCGTTCGGGATGTGCTGCGAGGTGCGTGTTTCGCCGAAGAGGAAGATCGGGATATCGGCGTTGCGGTTGCGCGTCTCGCGGATGAACCGGCGCAGATCTTCGATCGCCTTGCTCTCAGGACCTTCCTCGTTGATCTCTTCATCATCGATCGAGACGATGAAGGCCGAGGCACGCGCAGCCTGATTGGCAACCATGCTCACATCGACATAGGTGAAACCGCCGACGACTTCCATGTCCTGGTCTTCGATCGCCTTGGCCAATGCTCGGATGCCCAGGCCGCTGGCAGACTCGGACTTCCAGTCTTCGTCGATGATGATCACTGGGAAACGGAACTTCATTGCAGGCTCTCCGAGGCGCGCGTCGAGCACGCTTGCTCGACGACAATCGGGCGGAAGTAAAACACACTTCCGGGTGCTCGCGTCACCGCCGAGCCAGTAGAATCAGCGAGTTGTGGCGCAGTCGAACGTGCTGCCACCCGGGTCTGCCACGGCGTTCCAACACCACGCAATTCAAATCCGATGCCGATTTCGCTTCAGGACAAGCTGGTCGTCGCGATCTCGTCGCGGGCGCTGTTCGACTTCGAGGAGGAAAACCG
>CAIKZV010000461.1 GCA_903831925.1 uncultured Burkholderiales bacterium | reverse complement strand
TGTCTTTCCTGTAGCGGTCGAGGCAACGAGCGCCGGCGTGGCAGCAGGACTGGTGGCTTGCGGCGCAATCGCTGCATCGCAGGCTGGGGCTCGCTGCAAGCTCGTTCATGTGGAGACCGGGGCCTGGATCGATTCGGGCGTAATCGACGCTGTATTGCTGCGCGGCGATTCGACCGGCAACATGCTGCCCTTTGATCCCGAACGACTCGCAGCCCTCGTTCTGACCCGCGCCGAGCCCTGGGCGGTGGGTATGTCGCCGATCGGCGGCTATCTGGATCCGGTGGGCTTTGATGACGAGTGCGGACTCGCGCTTCGCTTCGGCAGTGGCCAAACCTTGAAGGTGCCTGTATCGCCGGGTCTCTTCGGCACGGTGCGGGTCAGCCAGTGCGAGCGCCTTCCATTTGATATGCCTTTCAGCTTCGAGGGACCAGGGGTGGTGGCCTTTGATGGCGACCGCCTGCATACCCTCGCGCCAGGCGACTCCGCGCAGGTCACGGTGCGCCGCGACGGACCGCTCGTGATCGACGTCGGTCGATGCATCGGACTGGCCGCACAAAAAGGATTTTTTCTCAACCGGCTTAACCGATCAGGGACAGACGAATGACGACCGACCCAGGCTACCGGCTGTTGCCGCTCGATCAGGGCGCCCCGGGCGAACCCGGCCAGTCGCGGGTATCCTCAAACTGAACCTTCACACAGGAGACCTGAGACCATGAGCGATATCGCTTACCGAAGCATACTTCCGGAAGGCTGGGCTCGACCCAGAGGCTTTTCACACGCGGTGGTGGCCCGAGGCGCCACCCAGGTTCGCGTCGCCGGTCAGATCGGCGTGGTTCGTGGCGAGACCTCGGTCGCGGCCGACGCCGATATGGGCACCCAGTGGGCCGTGGCGCTGGCCAATGTGGTCACGGTGCTGCGTGCAGCCGGCGGCAAACCCGAGCATCTGGTCATGCTTCGTGCTTATGTCACCGATATCGGCGAGTTCAACCGCGCCGGTGCCGCAGTGGGCAAGGCCTGGGGCGAGACGCTGGGCAAGCACTTTCCGGCCATGACGCTGGTCCAGGTGTCCGCGCTGATCGATCCGGCGGCGAAAGTGGAAATTGAAGGCGAAGCGCTTCTTCCCTGACGAGGCGAGCGCCTGAGCGCCCCATTCAGGAGCGCGAGATCGTCAGCGCGATCCGCGGCCAGCAGATCGCCCGCGGCCGGGATCGCGCGATGAGAGCGGTCAGCGCAGACTGTCGTTGAATCGGGCCAGCTCGATCGAGCCGGGACACAAGGTCGATTCATCGAGCCGATTCAGCGGCACGTGCGCGGTTTGAAGTGCCGCATGCATGTCGGTGGCGTTCGGATCGACGTAAAGCAGACCGGTTGCGATTTCGCCGCGCTCGGCCAGCTCGTGCATATGATTCATTGCACCGAGCCGATCGAGTGGGTTGTGATTGACGTCGAGTTTGCGCAAACGCATGACCGACCCGTCACCCTGAGGCAGTTCGAAGACTTCACCCGGCGCCGGCTCAGCCACCACTTCTTTGGCCAGGTCGATGAAGTCGATGCGGCTGACCGCCTCGTTGTGCGCACGGACATGGTCGTAGCTGCGCGTGCTGCCCTCGTGGTTGTTGAAGGCGACGCAGGGGCTGATCACATCGATGAAGGCAGCACCACCATGATTGATCGCGCCCTTGATCAGGGGCACCAACTGAGCCTTGTCGCCGGAAAATCCTCGACCCACATAGGTGGCGCCCAATTGCATGGCAATGCCCACGAGATCGACCGGCGAATCGTTGTTGACCATGCCCTTCTTGCTGCGGCTGCCGCGGTCGGCAGTGGCCGAGAATTGCCCTTTGGTCAGGCCATAGACGCCATTGTTTTCGACGATGTAGACCATGCGCACACCGCGGCGCATCGCATGGGCAAACTGACCCAGCCCGATCGAGGCCGAATCGCCGTCTCCCGAGATGCCCAGGTAGAGCAGCTCACGATTGGCCAGATTGGCACCGGTCAGCACACTGGGCATGCGGCCATGCACGGTGTTGAAACCGTGGCTGGCACCCAGGAAGTAATCGGGCGTTTTACTCGAGCAGCCGATGCCCGAGAGCTTGGCCACCCGGTGCGGTTGGACGTCGAGTTCCCAGACGGCCTGGATGATGGCCGCCGAAATCGAATCGTGACCACAACCGGCGCACAGCGTGGAAATCTTGCCCTCGTAGTCGCGTCGGGTGTAACCGACCGCGTTCTTGGTCAGGGTGGGATGGTGCAGACGGGGCTTGGCGATATAGGTCATTTGACGGCCTCTTTCACATCAGAGCGCTGCACTAGAGCGGCAGGCCGCCCTGCGTGGGTAAGAATGGTGTGGGTAATGAACCTGGCGGTAATGGGTGTGCCGTCGTAGTGCAGCACACGAACCATCTTGGCCGGATCGACGTCAAGCTCGTTGATGAGCAGCGTACGCATCTGCGCGTCGCGATTTTGCTCGACCACAAACACCTGGTCGTGCGACTCGATGAAATCGAGCACGCTCGACGGAAACGGGAAAGCCCGCAGACGCATGGCGTCCAGATGAACACCCTCGGCCGACAGCGCCTCCAGCGCCTCGTCCATCGCCGGAGCGGTGGAGCCGAAGTAGATCACGCCCATACTCGTCCGCTGACCCGCAGCGCGCACGATCGGTGCCGGCACCAGGTTGGCAGCGGTCTCGAATTTCTTGAGCAGGCGCTGTACGTTGTAGATGTAGTCGGCTCCGGTTTCCGAATAGCGGGCATAAGGATCTCGGGTCGTGCCCCGCGTGAAATAGCTGCCTTTGCTGGGATGCGTACCTGGCAAGGTGCGCCAGGGGATGCCATCGCCATCGACATCCTTGTAACGGCCAAAGTCGAAGCCTGCCTCGAGCTGCTCGGCGCTGAGGACCTTGCCGCGGTCGTAGCGACGACTATCGTCCCACTGCAAGGGCTCGCACAGACGCTGGTTCATGCCGATATCCAGATCGGTCATCACGAACACCGGCGTCTGCAGACGCTCAGCCAGATCGAGTGCGGTCGCTGAATGCTCAAAGCACTCGGCCGGATCCTGGGGCAGCAGCATCACATGCTTGGTATCACCATGCGAGGCGTAAGCGCTGGCCACCAGGTCGGCCTGCTGGGTACGGGTGGGCATCCCGGTGGAAGGGCCGCCACGTTGCACGTCGATGATCACAAACGGGATCTCGGCGAAATACGCCAGGCCGATGAACTCGGTCATGAGCGACACACCAGGGCCCGAGGTCGCGGTGAAAGCACGCGCACCGTTCCAGCCTGCGCCGGTGATGATTCCGACCGAGGCGATTTCGTCTTCAGCCTGGACGATGGCGTAGTTGGCCTCGCCGGTTTGTCCGTCGTGACGGAATTTCTTGCAGTAAGACTGAAAGGCTTCGGCAACCGATGACGACGGGGTAATCGGATACCAGGCGCACACCGTCGCCCCGCCATAGACCGCGCCCAGTGCCGCGGCGGCATTGCCTTCCATGAAGATCCGGTTGCCGACCGCGTCGGCACGACGCACCCTCAGACCGATCGGCGCTTCCAGATGTTCGGTTGCAAACGAACGGCCCGATTGAAGCGCCCTGACATTCGACTCGAGCAAGCGCTCCTTGCCTTTGTACTGTTCGGAGAAAAGCTTTTCGATGACGGCCGCATCCACTTCCAGGAGCACCGACAGTGCTCCGAGCACCATGATGTTCTTGAACAGCGTGCGCTGGCGCGGGTCTTCGTAAGCGGCGTTGCAGATGGCTGTCACCGGCATGCCGATGACATGAATGTCGTCACGGAAAGCGCTTTCGGGCAGCGGCCGCGTGCTGTCATAGAACAGATAGCCGCCGGGCTCGATTTCGGCCACATCCTGAGTCCAGGTCTGGGGATTCATGGCGACCATCATGTCGATGCCACCTCGACGGCCCAGCCATCCTCGCTCGGTGACCCGCACCTCATACCAGGTCGGCAAACCCTGGATGTTGGAGGGAAAAATATTGCGCGGGCTGACCGGCACACCCATGCGCAGGATCGACTTCGCGAACAGCTCGTTGGCCGAGGCCGAACCCGAACCATTGACGTTGGCGAATTTGATGACGAAATCGTTGACCGCCTCGATACGCTTCATACGGTGGCCTCCATGCTGGTGGTCAGGGCACTGTCGCGGCAAGACGCGCCCGCTTTGGTGGTGTTGAGCAGGAATTTCTGCATATCCCATGCGCCTGTCGGGCAGCGCTCAGCGCACAGTCCGCAGTGAAGGCACACATCCTCATCTTTGACCATCACACGCTGAGTCTTCAATTGCGCGCTCACGTAAAGGTCTTGCGAGGTATTGGTGGCCGGCGCACTCAGTCGGCTGCGCAGATCGGCCTCGTCACCATTCGGGGTAAAGGTGATGGAGTCCATCGGACAGATGTCGACACAGGCATCGCATTCGATGCACAGCTTGTCGTTGAAGACGGTCTGGACATCACAGTTGAGGCAGCGCTCGGCCTCCTCGTAGGCCGCCTTCAGATCGAACCCGAGTTCAACTTCGACCTTGATGCTGGCCAGCGCTTTTTCGGCCTTCTCCCATGGCACCTTGTGGCGCAGGTCGTTGCTGACCGAGTTGTCGTAACTCCACTCATGGATGCCCATTTTCTGCGAGACGAGATTCACGATCGGCCCGGGCCGGCGGCTGACATCTTCGTGATTGAGCATCCGGTCGATCGAGACCGCCGCCTCATGGCCGTGCGCGACTGCGGTAATGATGTTTTTCGGACCGTAGGCCGAGTCACCGCCGAAAAACACGCGCGGTGCACTGACCGACTGGAAGGTCTCGGCAGTCAGGACAGGCAGGCCCCACTTGTCAAAATCGATCCCCGAGTCACGTTCAATCCAGGGAAAAGCATTTTCCTGGCCGACGGCGATCAGTACATCGTCGCAATCGAAGATGGCCTCGGGTTCGCCGGTTGGCACCAGACTGCGATTGCCCTTGTCGTCGTAAACCGCCTTGACGATCTCGAAGCTCATGCCGGTCAGTTTGCCCTGAGCATCATGCAGATAAGCCTTGGGGACGTGATAGTTGATGATCGGTATGCCTTCGTGAATCGCGTCCTCCTTCTCCCACGGCGAGGCCTTCATTTCGTCGAAGCCACTTCGCACGATGACCTTGACATCGTTTGCGCCCAGGCGAAGGGCCGATCGGCAGCAGTCCATCGCGGTGTTTCCGCCACCGAGCACAATCACGCGTCTACCGACTTTCTCGACATGCCCGAATGAGACCGAAGCCAGCCAGTCGATGCCGATATGGATCGAGGCACGCGCTTCATTGCGTCCGGGTAGATCGAGGTCGCGACCGCGCGGCGCCCCGCATCCGACAAAGATCGCATCCCAGGACTCGGCCATCAGGGCCTTCATCGATTCGATGCGATGGTTGCCGCGGAAATCGACGCCGAGTGAAAAGATATAGCCGGTCTCTTCATCGATGACGGTCTCGGGCAGACGGAACCGGGGAATCTGGGTCCACATGAAGCCGCCGGCCTTTTGCTCGCCCTCGAAAACCGTGACTTCATAGCCCTGCGTGGCCAGATCGCGGGCAACTGTGAGCGAAGCGGGGCCCGCGCCGACACAGGCAATCTTCTTGCCATTGCGCGGCAGTGGCGTTGGCATCATGGCGCGCACGCCGTCGACGCCCTTGTAGTCGGCCGCAACACGCTTGAGCCGGCAGATCGCGATCGGCTCTGGTTTTGAAAGGTTTTTTTCTTCGACCCGTCCGCGCCTGCAGGCCGGCTCGCAGGGTCGATCGCAGGTGCGGCCCAGAATGCCCGGGAACACATTGCTCACCCAGTTGACCATATAGGCGTCGTCGTAACGACCCTGAGCGATCAGGCGGATGTACTCGGGAACGGGGGTATGGGCGGGGCATGCCCACTGGCAATCGACGACCTTGTGGAAATACGCCGGATCGGTCGTTTTTGTTGGCTTCAAAATGCTGTCTCCCTTTTCGGTTCGGCGATGACCGCCGAGCCTCTGTCTCGATTCGACACCTCAAGCGGCGCAGCCGGCAGTCCGTCGCGCAGACCCGCGGGCTTGCTGACTACAGAAATCCGGCTCCGAGCCACTCGGCCACGATGGCGGGCTTTTCCGACCCTTCAATTTCGATACTGACATCCCAGGTCGTCGTCCAGCGGGTCGGCTGTACCTCGAAATTTTTCAGCCGGAAATGACCTCGCACCCGTTTGCCACTGCGCACAGGCGCGACAAACCTCAGCTTGTTGAAGCCGTAATTCACACCCGACTTGGTGCCCTCGATCGTCGGGCAAACCTGATAGCCCATTTGTGCGAGCAGCGACAGTGTGAGAAACCCGTGCGAGATGGTCCCGCCATGAGGGGTCTCTTTGGCGGCCCGCACCGGATCCACATGAATGAAGTATTCGTCGTGGGTGAGTTTGGCGAACTGGTCGATCATCGCCTGATCGATCGTCATCCAGTCAGAAGCCCCGAAATCGGTGCCGACACGGCCATGCATGTCATCCAGCGTGACCTTGGATCGGGTGTGAAGCGCATCCATCGATGTCTCCTGGCGGGCGCACTTCGGCACCTCGCTCGAATGTTTCGCGCACCGCCGCGCGTAGCCAGCCAGCAACGGGACAGCCAGATCAGCGCACCGTTGACCAGACTTTTTTGTAAAGCAGCGGCGCTTCGGCAGGTCTGACGGTGTACATCGGCCCAGCGCCCTGGGATTCGAAGTATGTCGCTCATTCAGAGCACTCAGGTCACTGTCTGCCTAACCTTATGCGCCAGAGCGCTCGGCCGCCTCGCCTGAAACAGCCC
>CAIKZV010000460.1 GCA_903831925.1 uncultured Burkholderiales bacterium | reverse complement strand
GATCGCGCCCGGCAAGCGTCACACGCCCCTGAACACGGGCATCGCCGGCCAGCCGCAACAGCGCCAGCGCAGTCAGGGTCTTGCCCGACCCCGATTCGCCGACAAGCGCAAACTTTTCGCCGCGCCGGATGTCGAAGGACACCCCGTCGACCGCCCTGAAAGGTCCGGTGGGTGTGTCGAAGCTGACGCTCAGCCCCTCGACCACGAGGAGCCGATCGGCGCGGTCGCCGGCGCGGTCCTCAGCGCGGTCCTCAGCACGGTCATCAGAACTTGAGGGCCCTGGCAGGGATGACATCGGTGTCTCAGCCACGACGGGTATCGAGCGCGTTGCGAAGCGCCTCGCCAATGAAGATCAGCAGCATCAGGGTGCCGACCAGGACAGTGAAGGTGGTCAGGGTGATCCACCAGGCATCGAGATTGGCCTTGCCCTGCGCCAGCAGCTCGCCTAGGCTGGCGGTCGAGGGCGGCACACCCAGACCGAGAAAATCGAGGCTGGTGAGCGCAAGAATCGCGCCGCTCATGCGAAACGGCAAAAACGCGATCACCGGCGTGAGGCTGTTGGGCAGCACATGGCGGCGGATGATCTGCGAGCTCGACAGACCGAGCGCCCGCGCCGCGGTGACGTATTCGAGATTGCGGTTGCGCAAGAACTCGGCCCGGACATAGTCGGACAAGCCCATCCAGCCAAAGAGCGACAGGATCACCAGCAGGATCAGCACGCCCGGCTCGAAGAGCGAGGCGAAGATCAGCAGCAGATAGAGCTCGGGCATCGAGCCCCAGACCTCGATGAAGCGCTGCAGGATCAGGTCGGTCTTGCCGCCGAAATAGCCCTGGACCGCACCGGTGATCAGGCCGATCACCACGCCGATGGTGGTCAGCGCCAGCCCGAAAAGCACCGACACCCGAAAACCGTAGATAAGGCGGGCCAGCACGTCGCGGCCGCGATCGTCAGTGCCGAGCCAGTTGACCGACGAGGGCGGTGCCGGGTTGGGGCTGGGCGAAAAATAGTTGATGGTGTCGAAGCGATAGGCATTGAGCGGAAAGATCGCCCAGTTGCCGGGCCGGGCAAGCTGCTGGCGGATGAAGGGGTCGAGATAGTCGGTCTGGGTGGCGAAGTCGCCGCCGAAGCTCGTCTCGGGATAATTCCTGAAGAGCGGAAAAAAAGTTTTTCCGTCGTAGTGGGCTACGATCGGCCTGTCGTTGGAGATGAGTTCGGCGCACAGGCTCAGGCCCACCAGCACCAGGAAGATCCAAAGACTCCACCAGCCGCGCCGGTCGGTGCGAAAGCGGCGCCAGGCGCGGCGCGTGGGCGACAGCGATGACGGTGGTGCAGTCATCGGTTGCCCTCGAACTTCACCCGCGGATCGACCCAGACATAGGCCAGGTCGGTGACCAGCTTGGTGACCAGACCGATCAGGGTGAACAGAAAGAGCGTGCCCATCACCACCGGATAGTCGCGCTTCATGACCGACTCATACGACAGCAGGCCGAGGCCATCCAGCGAAAAGAGGGTCTCGATCAGCAGTGACCCGGTAAAAAATGCGCCCACGAACGCCGCCGGAAAGCCGGTCACCAGCGGGATCAGTGCATTGCGAAACACATGCTTGTAGAGCACCGTGGTCTCGGACAAGCCCTTGGCTCGTGCGGTGAGCACATATTGCCGACGGATCTCTTCGAGAAAGGTGTTTTTGGTGAGCATGGTGGTGACCGCAAAACTGCCGACCACCATGGCGGTGACCGGCATCGCGATATGCCAGAGGTAATCCATCACCTTGCCGGCCACCGACAATTGCGCGAAGTTGTCCGAGGTCAGTCCGCGCAGCGGAAAGACCTGCCAGAAGCTGCCGCCGCCAAAGAGCACCAGCAGCACCACGCCCAGCACAAAACTCGGAATCGCATAGCCGGCCAGCACCAGGGTCGAGGTGATCAGATCGAACCTGCTGCCATGGCGCACCGCCTTGGCGATGCCAAGCGGAATCGAGACCAGATAGGAGATGAAAAAGGTCCACAGGCCAAGGCTGATCGATACCGGCAGCTTTTCCTTGATCAGATCCCAGACGCTCTTTTGCTGGAAGTAACTGGTGCCGAGATCGAAGCGGGCAAAGCGCTTGATCATCTCCCAGAAGCGCACATGGGCCGGCTGATCGAACCCGTAGAGCTTGCGGATCTCCTCGAGCTTGGCGTCATCCACACCCTGTCGGCCGCGATAGGTGTTGTCGCTGGTGGCCACCTCACCCGGCGATCCCCGGCCGCGCAGCTCCTGCAGCAGTTGCTCGACCGGCCCGCCCGGCACGAACTGCATCACCGCAAAGGTGATCAGCAGAATGCCGAAGAGTGTCGGCACCATCAGCAGGACGCGTTTGACCAGATAGGCGAGCATGGTTCAGCGCCCTGCCGTGGTGGGACCCTCGGGCTTTCGCCACCAGGTCTTGAGCACCCAGCTCGGTGCAGTGTAGTACTTGGGCAAGGTGGCCGGAATGCCGAAGACATCGCGATAGGCCACCCGATGGGTGGCGGCATAAAAGTGCGGCACCAGATACCAGCCATTGCGCAGCACCCGATCGAGGGCGCGTGCGCCGGTGACAAGCGAGGCACGGCTGTCGCTGCGCAGGATCTGTGCGATCAGCGCATCGACCGCAGGATCCTTGATGCCGGGCGCATTGTCGGAGCCCTTCTCGTCGGCGGCTGCACTGGAGAAGCGCTCTAGCAGCTCGTTGCCGGGCGTCTGGCTGGCCGGCAGCGAAGTCACGGTGACATCGAAATCGAACTCGTCCATGCGCTTTTGAAAGAGCACCGGATCGGTGACCCGCAGCTTTGCCTGAATGCCGAGCTTCTCGAGATTTCGGGCCCAGGGCACCGCGATGCGCTCGAGCGCCTTGGAGTAGGACAGCACTTCAAATGCAAACGGCTCGCCCCGGGCATTACGCAGCAGGCCGTCGGGGGCGACCGTCCAGCCGGCCTCCTTGAGGAGCGCGAGCGCGGTGCGCAGATTGTCGCGAAGGGTGTGGGGTGCGAGCGTGTCGGGCGGCATCGGCGCCTCGCCGAAGACCGCCGGATCGAGCTGGCTGCGAAGCGGCTCGAGCAGCGCGAGCTCATCGGCATCGGGGACGCCTGTGGCCTGCATGTCGGAGTTGGTGAAGTAGCTCGGCGTGCGGGCGTACTGGCCGTAGAAGACCTGACGGTTCATCCACTCGAAGTCGAAGGCCTGGGCAAGGGCCTTTCGCACCCGCACATCGGCAAAGAGCGGCCGACGGGTATTCATCGCAAAGCCCTGGATGCCGGCGCTGTTGGCATGCACGAACTGCTGCTTGAGCAACTCACCCGATCGGTAACGCGGCCCGACATGGCCGCGCGCCCAGTTTTTTGCCGAGTTCTCGAAGATCCAGTCGAACTGGCCGGCCTTGAAGCCTTCGAGCCGCGCAACTTCATCCTTGAAATAGGTGTAGGCGATGCGATCGAAATTGAACATGCCGCGGCGCACCGGTTCGCGCTCGGCCCAGTAATCGGTGCGCCGTGCAAACACAATCGACTTGCCCCCGTCGACGGTGTCGATGCGAT
>CAIKZV010000459.1 GCA_903831925.1 uncultured Burkholderiales bacterium | reverse complement strand
GCCGGTTTCGAGCACCGGACAATCGGCGCCAATCAGCACCACGCTGTCGCCGGCATCCAGGCCGGACTCGATCGCCTGCGCCATGCGCTCGCCGAGATCGCGTCCCTGCTGCGGCGCGATGATCCAGCCGCGATTGGCCAGACGCCGGAGCAAGGCCGCATTGCCCGCCGGCAGCACGCCCGGCGCGGCATCAAAGCGCCATTCACGTCGCTCCACCGGGCTCCTGCTCGCCAGGCACAGGGTCGCTGCCAGCAGCTTGCGATAGACCCGCAGCGCACGATCAGGGCCGATGGTGGCAGCAAGCCGGGTCTTCACACGGCCAGACTGGGGCAGCTTGGCAAACACGATCAGACGGCGCGGTGTCACGATTGGCCGTAATAGAGGCGATGCAAACGCTCTGGCGAGGCGCCGGCGGCATACGCCGCCCGCCATGCCCACATCTCGAGCACCGTTCGTGCGACACCGCGCTGCTCCCAGCGGCGAGCCGAGACCAACACCCGATCGCGCAGACAGGCCGGGGCCGCGATGCGGCAAAGCCGCACGCTCACATCGATGTCTTCCATCAAGGGAATCGGCGCATAGCCGCCAATCGAGTCGTAGAGCGCACGGGTCATGAAAATCGCCTGATCACCGGTGGCAATGCCGGTCAGGCGCGACCGCCAGTTCATCATGGCGGCGACCATTCGCAGCGATCGACGCGATGAATCCAGCCTCACATCAAAGCGCCCCCATGTGGCGCCGGCGGCGATGGCTGCCCGGACACTGTTTGCCGCGGTATCGGGAAGCCGGCAATCGGCATGAACGAAGAGCAGCACGTCACTGCAGGCCTGCGCGGCGCCGGCATTCATCTGCAGCGCCCGCCCTCGCGCCGCGCTGATCACGGTTGCGCCGGCTTCACCTGCCAGTGCAGCGGTGCGGTCGGTACTGCCGCCATCGACGACCAGGCATTGCGCAGAATGTTTGCGGGCATTGAGCACCGCGGCCGTGATCGAGGCGGCCTCGTTGAGGACCGGCATCACGACCGAGATCGAAGCCTCAGCGCCGCTCATTCAGCCGCCAGTCGTAATCGAGGTAAATGATCGGCAGACGCTGTTCGCCAAGCCTGTTGCGCTCGGCAGGCGGGATGGCAAGCACATCGGCATATCGGCCAAAGAACTGCTCGCGCGAACCGATGCCAAGCCAGCCGCGCTCAAAATCAGCGCGATACCAGTCGAAGATTTTCGACACTTCGAGGCGCCCCTTGACCGGGTCATAACGATTGCGGGTGGCATCGCGCAAAAAGCGCCGGGTGCTGTCCTCGAGTTGCGTCTGCAGCCGCGTGCCTGTGATGGCTTCCGGACGAAGCGCCGGACAACCGATCGAGGCGCAATTGACCACGAAATGAATACGGGGCTCATCGAACACGCCGGGCGCGCGGATCATGCCGTGCTCGATGTCATCAAGCGTGCGCAGTTCGCCGAAGAGCCTCACGATGCGCTGCTTCCAGGGCGAGCGGATCAGCGAACCCAGGTCACGGATCGATTTCAGGTCGGGCCAGGCGCTCAGCACCAGTTCAAGCGTCGCGGCGTTGTAGAGATTGATCAGAAAGGCCAGACGCTGGTCGCGGCCCATCGCCTCGTAGTCGGTGCGGGTCAGGCCGGCATACAGGTCGAGCACCTTGCCAAGCTCTGCACGATCGGCCGCCAGCCCGCTGTACGACACCGAACTGGCCACCCCTGCGGCGTCCCAGGCGACATGCCGGCGCAGCAGCGCATCGAAGGCGCTGTGCGACTCGTCGATGGCGGCATGGGCGCTGCCAGTCACCGCAAGCGCAAGGCCGATCAGCAGCCAGCAGACAAGACGGCGGGTGATCGCCTGGCCCCACGCAAGCGTCGGCCTCGACAGCGCAGCAATGCCTGCCGGACGCATCTCAGCCCCGCTGCCAGCGATGGAAGCGCTCGACCCAGCCCAGCAGGCGCTGCGGCGCATGCGCGCGCTTCCATTGACCGGCCGCGTACTTGTTGGCTTCGGCAAAGGTCGGGTAGATATGAATCGTCCCCAGAAGCTTGTTCAGCCCAAGGCCTCGCTTCATCGCGGTCACGAATTCGACGATCAGTTCGCCGGCATGTTCGCCGACAATGGTCGCGCCCAGAATCCGGTCGCTGCCCGGGCGGGTCAGCACTTTCACAAAGCCGCGCGTTGCGCCGTCCACAATGGCCCGATCGAGATCATCAAGCGCATAGCGGGTGACTTCGACTGCGATGCCCTGCTCGCTGGCCTCCTGCTCGTTCAGGCCGACCCGAGCCACTTCCGGGTCGACAAAGGTGCACCAGGGCATGACCCGCTCATCGATGCGAAAACGCCAGACGCCGCCAAAGAGCGCATTAACTGCGGCAAACCAGGCCATGTTCGCCGCCGCGTGCGTGAACTGATAGCGACCGGCGACATCGCCCGCAGCCAGGATGCTCGGATAGTTGGTCTGCAGGAAAGGATCGACCTGCACCGTGCCGCGAGGGGTCAGCCGGACATCGAGTGCCTCCAGCCCATAGCCGCTGGTGTTGGCCACCCGACCCAGTGCGCACAAAACCTGATCGAATTCGATCAGGTCGACCTGCCCTTCATGCTCGGCGACCACCGCCTTGACCGCATCCGCACCCCGTCCTTCGCGTTCGAAACGAATCGCCCGGGTCGACAGCCTCAATGTGATGCCCTCTCTGGCAAAGCACTGTGCCACGAGCGAAGACACGTCAGGATCCTCCCGGTTGAGCAGGCGCGATGCCTGGTCAATCAGCGTTACCTGCGAGCCGAAGCGCGCAAACGCCAGCGCCATTTCGCAGCCGATCGGGCCGGCGCCGATCACCAGCAGTCGACGCGGCAGCGTGCGCAGCGACCAGACGGTGTCGGAGGTCAGAAAGCCGCTGTGCTCGATCCCGGGAATCGGTGGCACAACCGGGCGCGCGCCGGCCGCGATCACGATATGCCGGCTGCTGAGGGTTCGCGTGCCGTCGGCACTCGTGATGTCCACCTCCCAGGGGCTGCGAAGCCGCGCTTCGCCCTCGATCACATCGACCCCGAGGCCGCGATAGCGCTCGAGCGAATCGTGCGGCTCGATCTCGTGAACCGCCTGCTGAACCCTTTGCATGATGTCGGCGAAATCGAATTCGACATGCATCGCGCGAATGCCAAGCGCCTTCGAGTCGCGGGCCTGGGCGAGCAGCTTCGCACTGCGCAGCAAGGCCTTGGAGGGAACGCAGCCGGTGTTCAGGCAATCGCCGCCCATCTTGTGGCGCTCGATGAGCGAGACGCTCGCCTTGAGGGACGCTGCGATATAGGCGGTGACAAGCCCGGCACTGCCGGCGCCAATCACGATCAGGTTGCGATCAAAGCGCTTGGGTCGGCGCCAACGCCGATTTGCACGACGGGCAGCCAGCAGATCAACCGCTTTGCGCGCAAACAGGGGAAACAGGCCCAGGACAGCGAATGAGGCGATCAGGGTCGGCGACAGAATGCCGCGAAGCGAGTTCAGACGTGCCAGTTCAGTCCCGGCATTCACATACACCAGCGTCCCGGCGAGCATGCCGAGCTGGCTGGCGACGTAAAAAGTCGCCGTCCGAATCGGGGTCAGTCCCATCAGCAGATTGACCAGAAAAAACGGAAAGATCGGTATCAGGCGCAGCGAAAACAGGTAGAAGCCGCCGTCTCGCCGAACGCCTGCATCAATCGCCTCGATTCGCCCTGGAAACCGCGCCTGGACCATGTCTCGCAGCAGGTAGCGGGAACTGAGAAAGGCCAATGTTGCGCCGATCGATGAGGCAAACGAGGTCAGCAGGGTTCCCCATAAAAGGCCGAACAGCGCCCCACCGAGCAGGGTAAGGATCACTGCGGCGCCCGGCAGCGACAAGGCCGCCGCGATCACATAGACGAAGAAAAAAATCGCCGCACTGTAAACCGGACGCTCACGCACCAGCTCAAGGAACTCGCCCTGTCGCGACTTGACCTCGGCAAGCGTCGTGAAACGCCCCAGATCAAATCCGACAAACACCGCGATCGCGATCGCAATGAAGGCGATGAGCAGGAGTTGTCGACGGGTCATCGAAAAAATGACGAAGCGCTGCGCGGCATGGGCATGTCAGGCCATGCGAAAGCCACCGCGCGCGGCAGCCGCCAGCCGATAAGCCGGGCCGCTTGCGAGCCGATCGCGATAGGAGACCGCGCCTGGCGAACCGGATGGCCACTGACGGTCGAAGCGTTCGAGAAATCGACCGGCGTCAAAGTCCAGTGCGATGGCCGACACCTCGCAGCCAGCCAGGCTGGTGCGATAAAGCACCCTCGCGCCTGCGGGTGGTGGCAGGCCATCAAGCGCGATGCGGGTCACCACACCGTGGGTGCTGCCAGTGAAGTTGGCCATGCCGGCCGCTCCGTTATTGATCACCGCCAGCGTTCGGCCATCGGTCGGCGACACAAAGGTCTCGCCGACCGGCAGGCAGGTGTGGCTGCAGGCCATCAGATCGATCTGTGCCGCATCAAAGGCAGCAGGCAGACCCTGTGCCTGACTCGATGACAATGCATCATGGGCGAGGCGCCATCCGCTGAGCGACTGATCGTCGCCATGCACGCATCCGACCCGCAAAGCCCCGACCTGAGCGCGCCTGAGCATCGGTAACGCGCCGAGCGCAGCGTCGGCTCGCAGGCTTCGTGCTGTCTCGCGAAGCCGACCGATCATGGCATTGGAGCGATCGACATCGGCCTGGTCGACCGAGTCAGGATAAGCGCAGCCACATCCGGCATCGGTGCCGTCAGCTGACGGCTCGCGGGCGAGTTCGGTTTCGACATTGCCACGCATCGCGCGCCATCGGGCGACACCGTCTTCAATCGCCATAAATTCATGGGGATCGACGTCGAACCAGTGAAAGTCGCCATTGACCACCACCTCGATGCGGCCTTGCGACTCACGGTCGATCAGCGACTGCAGGCAGGCCAGCGCCTCGGTATTGCCATACAGACCACCGACCACCCACAGCACATCACAGTTCAGGGCCGGCGCCACGCGAAGCGCGCTGGCGTCGTAACGGTAATCGAGCGGACAGCAACGTCCCGGGCCATCGGACGCCGTTGCGGCATTTGCCCAGAACTCTGCTGCATTGCTCACGCCGCGAGGGCTCCACCGCAAGAGCTGCCCTGCCCCGCCGTGCATCCGTAGCAGTGATCGCGCACCACGATCGGCAGGCCCTTCAGGGCGGTCGCGGCCAGATCGCGGATGTGCGTGCGCGCCGCGCCCGGGGAGCGCAGCGGCATCCCAAGCATCTGGTTGAAATCGCAATCGTAGAGCCAGCCCTGCCAGTCGACGCTGACAAGATCGCGGCACATCACGGCATCGAGGTTCTCGGTGCGATGAGCGCTCTTGAGCAAGGCCATATAGCCGTTGAAACTGCCCTTGGAAATCAGCATCGATCCGAAACGCTGAATCGGCATGTTGGCAAGCGTCAGCAGCCGATCGAAACGGATGCCGAATTGATCGCCCAGCATCCGACGATAATCACTTTCGAGCGCCTCTTGCGGCGGCGGCAAGACCGGTCCGAGCGGGTTGTAGACCAGGTTGAGAACCAGGCCTGAGTCGCCCGCGCCATAGCCCAGGGCATTGAGCTGCTGCAGTGCGCGGATGCTCTGTGCGTAAGCGCCTTTGCCGCGCTGCGCGTCGACATTGTCTTCCAGATAGCAGGGCAGGGATGCGGTGACTTCAACCCGCTGCTGCGCGAGAAAATCAGCCAGATCGGCCTGCCCCGGTTCGAACAGGATGGTGAGATTGCACCGGTCGATCACCCTGACGCCGGCCTCGCGCGCTGCGCGGACCAGACGGCGGAAATGCGCATTGAGCTCGGGGGCGCCGCCGGTCAGATCGAGCGTTGAAGCGCCGGTGGCGATCAGTGCCTCGATGACCGCGTCGACCGTCTCGGCATCCATCGACTCGGTGCGATGGGGCCCGGCATTGACATGGCAGTGCTGGCAGGTCTGATTGCAGACATAGCCCAGATTGACCTGCAGGGTGTGAACCCCTCGTCGCGCGATCGCAGGG
>CAIKZV010000458.1 GCA_903831925.1 uncultured Burkholderiales bacterium | reverse complement strand
CTCGACCAGCGCCGAATAGACCAGCGTGCGCAGTTCGCGGCGGACCGGGTAGGTGGACGAACCCATCAGCTGGGTCATGAAGATCACCGCGATGTCCTCGACCGGATCGATCCAGAATGCGGTCGATGCCGCTCCGCCCCAATAGAACTCGCCCACGCTCGAGGGCAGCAAGGCCTTGACCGGATCGAAGACCACAGCAAACCCGAGACCGAATCCGACGCCGGCATTCGACGCTTCGGAGAACATCGAGCGCGACATGCTGGACAGATCCGAGCCACCCGGCAGCTGATTGGCAGCCATCATGCGCAGGGTGGCCGGCGACACGAAGTGATGGCCTTTGTACTGGCCACGATTGACCAGCATCTGGCAGAACTTCGCATAGTCGCCGATGGTCGAGACCAGTCCGCCGCCGCCGGAATGGAAGACCGGCGGCGTGAGATAGACGCTGGTCTGCGGATCGTCCTGCAGCTTCAGGCCTGCTTCTGGCGTGGGCAGGTAGCAGGCGGCAAAGCGCGACCGCTGGTCTTCACGGACCTGGAACGAGGTTTCAGTCATGCCGAGCGGATCGAGGATGCGCGCCTTCACGAAGGACTCGAATGACTGACCCGAGATCCGCTGCACCAGTACACCGAGCACATCGGTCGAGACCGAGTAATTCCAGGCATCGCCGGGCGAAAATTCGAGCGGCAATTTTGCCAGCGCATCGACAAAACCCGCCATGTCGAGCGGGCCGGCGCGGTCGGACAACACCTGCTTGCGATAGGCCGCATCGATGTTGCTTCGGAACTGGAAACCATAGGTGAGACCGGAGGTGTGTCGAAGCAGATCGACCATCTGCATCGGACGAGTCACCGGCGTGGTGATGTAAGGACCGATACCGGCGCTGAACACCGCCAGGTCCTTGAACTCCGGAATGAAACGGCTGACCGGATCGTCGAGCGCCACCAGCCCTTGCTCGACCAGCATCATGAACGCCATGCTGGTGATCGGCTTGGTCATCGAATAGATGCGATAGACGGTCTCGGGGGTCACCGGAATGCCGCGTTCGAGATCGGCATGGCCCAGCACCATCTGATGAACCAGTTCTACCTTGCGCAGGATCTGCAACTGCGCCCCCGGCAGCTTGCCGGTCTTGACATATTTGTCATCGATGAAGCGATCGATGCGCGAAAGACGGTCTCGGGCGAAGCCCTGGAGGGTGGCTTGGGTCATTAAGGAGCACTCCTGCGTGTCAGATTGCCGCGGCCATGCCGTCACCGGCCGGATCGGCGCCACCGTCGAGCTTGCCATCATTGAGGCGAATGGCATGCACGAGCGGGAACATGTGGCTGAAGGCATGCCGCATCACCGGATAGCCCTTGGCCTCGAGCGCACGCTGCGTTGATCGCAGAATGCGGTTGGTCACTTCGATGGTATCGGAGGTGGTGCAAAAGCGCGGCGCCTCGACCGCCTCCTGAGCATTCATGCCGAAATCGACTGCATTGAGGATGGCCTGCAGGTTGCCCATCGTGATCGTGGTGCCGCCGGGCGAGCCGACGATGAAAAACGGTTTGTCCCCCTTGAAGACCATGGTCGGGGACATCGCCGAGAATCGCGCCTTGCCGGGGGCCAGCGAGCCGGCGCGGCCGGGGCGCGGATCGAAGACCATCATGCAGTTGTTGTACATGAAGCCCAGGCCATCGGTGACCACGCCCGAACTGGAGCCAAGCGAATGGGTCAGCGACACGCAATTGCCGCGCGCGTCGGCCACGCAGATATGCGTGGTCTCCTTGCTCTCGGGGCCACCGGCATTCATGCGGGGCACGCGCGTCTTTGCGCCGCTGCGAATGCGAGCCGCCATGCGCGCGGCGTACTCCTTGGAGGTCAGGTCTGCCATCGGAATATCGACAAAACGCGGATCACCCATTCGCTCGTCTTTATCGACGGTCGCGATCTTCATCGCTTCGCTGACGGTTGCGATGTACTCGGGCGAGTTGTGACCCATCGCGGCCAGATCGAACTGCTCAAGAATATTGAGCATCAGCACGATCATCAGACCGCCGCCCGGCGGCTGGTTGGTGGCCACGCGATAACCGCGGTAGGTGGTCCACAGCGGATCGACCGACTCGGTTGCACAGGCTGCCAGGTCGGCCATGGTGATCAGCCCACCATGGGTCTTCATGTCGGCATCGATGCGACGGGCGATTTCCCCATGATAGAAATCGTCGACACCGTGCTCGGCGATCCGACGATAGGTGCGGCCCATGTCGGGATTGCGCAGCAGCTCGCCGACCTTGCGTGGCTGGCCGTCGGATTTGAGATAGATCTTTGCAGCGGCCGCACAATCGGTCAGCACCCTGATGCGTTCGATACGACCTGACTGTGCCGGCTGCATCCAGAAACTGTGTACATGCGGGCGAACCGCAAAGCCCGACTCGCAATAGCCGATCGCCGGCTGGAGCATCTGCGCCAGGGTTCGGGTTCCGAAGCGGCGCAGGGCCTCATCGAAGGCCTTGATGGTAAGCGGCGTGGTCATCGACTGATAGCCGACCTCGTTGACCGCTCCATCGAGCACAAAACCGAAGCCGTCATCGCATTCGCCGACGATCCGGTCCTGCCACATGTCGGGGCGGGTCGCCAGCGGCGCACGCCCGTGAAAATCGATGAAGGTATGCACACCGCGCTCGGGCAGATGGATGTGCATCGAACCGAAACCGGCCACCCCGCACATCTGCGGATCGACCGCGGTCTGTACCAGCGCCGCACCGATGGCGGCGTCGATGACATTGCCGCCGGCGGCAAGAATGTCGAGGCCGGCTTCGACCGCCTCGGGCTGGGCCGCACTGACCATGGCTTGATGCATTCAGACCTCCAGACGAAAAGCGTCGCCGTCTTTGACAATATGACCCGCAGTGGCGCCTGCGAAATGGGTGCCGATGACCAGCGTTGGTGTGCCTGCCAGCCTTCCGAAGACTTCACGGCGGGTCTTGGTCGACTGCTCGGTGTCGTAATCGGCGCTCGACGCCCAGGCCGGCCAGGCAAGCTGGCAGGGGTGATGGATGAAATCGCCGGTGATCAGGGCATTTTCGCCCTGCGACGAAATCGCCACGCTGACATGCCCCGGTGTGTGACCGACGGTCGGTACCAGCCGGACCTCATCGCAGATCTGGAACGAGGTATCGACCAGATCAACCATCCCTGCATCGAAAACCGGTTTGACCGAATCGTCGAAGATCGCCACCTGCTCGGCCACATCCCGCTTGCCCTGCCAGTAGTTGAACTCGGTGCGGGCCATGAGATAGCGCGCATTAGGAAAGGTCGGCACCCACTTCCCGTCGACCCACATGGTGTTCCAGCCGACATGGTCGACATGCAGGTGGGTGCACATGACCGTGTCGATCGACTCACGCGCGAAGCCGGCCTGCGCCAGGTCGCGAAGGAAAGGCCCCTGCAGATTGTTCCAACTGGGAAGCGACCGATTCTGCTTGTCGTTGCCCAGACAGGTATCAACGATGATGCGCCGCGTTGGCGTCTGGATGACCAGCGCATGGATGCTCATCTTGAGCCGCCCTTCGTCATCCATGAAGTGAGGCTTCATCCATTCAATCTCGCAGCACGCCTCGCGTGTTGCCTGCGGCAGGATGAAGCGCGACCCGCCAACCGATTCGATTTCGAGGATCTTGGTGACGGTCACCGATCCGATGCGCCATGTCTGCACGAGTGTCTCCTCGGGGTGGCAAAGCGAAAACCGTAACACAGCCGCGCACGCAGGGCAGCCGACAGCAGGCAGAATGCGGATCGATAACCCCAACAATGACCCAAGGAGACACCATGAGACTGAGAAGCCCCCGTATTGCGCCCGTCCCACAGAAGGACTGGACTGCCGAGCAGACAGCACTCGCCACACCGCTCATGACGCGCGGCCCGATCCTGAACATCTTTCGCACGCTGCTCGGTCATCCGGACGCACTGCGTGCTTTTCTCGGCTGGGCAAGCTATGTACTGAGCAAGCGCAATACCCTGCCCGCTCGCGAGCGGGAGATCGTGGTGCTGCGTATCGGCTTTCTGTGCCGCTCGGGCTATGAATGGACACAACATTGCGAGATCGGCGAGCGCACCGGACTCACCAAAGCCGAAATCACCGCGATCAAGCAAGGCGCACAGGCGCCCAACTGGCGCGCCCCCGAAGTCGCCCTGATCAAGGCCTGCGACGAATTGCATGCCGATCAGTTCATCACCCCGGCGACCTGGCAGGAACTGTCTGCGCATTTCAACCCCAAGCAGTGCATGGACGCGGTCTTCACCGCCGGCCAGTACACCCAGGTCTCGATGATTCTCAACACCCTTGGCGTGCAGCTCGACGAAGGCCAGACCCTCGACCCCGACCTTCGTGCCTATTTCGACGAAAAGAACTGAGGCAAGTCAGATGAAAACCCTGAAACTCGGCCGCACCGGCCTCGATGTCTCACGCCTTTGCCTCGGATGCATGAGCTATGGCGCGCCCGATCGCGGTACTCACCCCTGGTCGATGGGTGAGGCCGAGAGCCGGCCCTTCATCAAGCGCGCACTCGATCTCGGTATCAATTTTTTTGACACGGCCAATGTCTATTCCGACGGCACCAGTGAGGAATATGTCGGACGTGCACTGATCGACTACACCCGGCGCGAGGAAGTCGTCATCGCCACCAAAGTGAACGGTCGGATGCACAAGGGCCCTAATGGCGCCGGGCTGTCGCGCAAGGCAATCATGACCGAGATCGACGCAAGCCTGCGCCGTCTGGGCACCGACCATGTCGACCTCTACCAGATTCATCGCTGGGATTACGGCACGCCGATCGAAGAAACCCTCGAAGCGCTGCACGACGTCGTCAAGGCAGGCAAGGCCCGCTACATCGGTGCCTCATCGATGTACGCCTGGCAGTTCGCCAAGGCGCTGGCGATCTCTGAACGCCACGGCTGGACGCGATTCGTGTCGATGCAGAATTTCGTGAACCTGCTTTACCGCGAAGAAGAGCGCGAAATGCTGCCGCTCTGCCGTGATCAGGGGATTGCGGTCATTCCGTGGAGCCCGCTTGCGCGAGGCCGGCTGACCCGTCCCTGGGACCAGTCGACCGCGCGTCTGGAGACCGATGAGTTCGGACGCACCCTCTATGCGCGCACCGGCGATGCCGACCGCAAAGTGGCCGAAGCTGTCGGCGAGGTGGCACAGGCCCGCGGCGTGCCGCGCGCTCAGATTGCGCTTGCCTGGGTGCTGCAGAAGTCGGAAGTCACCGCGCCGATCATCGGTGCGACGCGTCTCGAGCAGCTCGACGATGCGGTCGCTGCCCTGTCGTTCACACTGAGCACCGATGAAATCCGATCGATGGAAGCGCCCTATGTGCCGCATGCGGTGACTGGTCACGCCTGAGCGGGCTGAAATAAAAAACCGGGCAGATCGCAAGGTCATTGCGATCTGCCCGGCTGGCGTGAAACCCGGGACAAGTCCCGGGAATCGCGCAGGTCAGTTTGCCTTGTTGATGTCGACCCGGCGCGCGGCCCGATCTTCATAGCTGCCGGTCAGATACTCGGGCGGCTGCATGGTGATGTTGGCTTCAGCAACGCCCGCTGCAACCATTGCGTCCTTCACAGCCTTGGCACGGTTCTTGGCGAGTTCTTCGTTGTGCGCCGGATCGCCGG
>CAIKZV010000457.1 GCA_903831925.1 uncultured Burkholderiales bacterium | reverse complement strand
CCGCGCAGACGCACGACGTCGGCAGCCGAATAGCTGCGCTTGATACCGCGCCAGCGGGGGTTGTCGGACCACTCCTTCTGGAGTTTCTGGGCTTCGAGTTCACGTGACGACATGGGAGGCACTCCTGGGTGATTGAAAGCGGCGGTCATCCCTTGATGACCATCCCGTTACCATAGCAAGGGTGTGCTGCGTGGCAGCAGGCTTATGTCACATCGGGGATAGAGGATATTTCTTTTTTAATTCAATCACTTGATGGCCTTATTTCATATTACGGCATTCGAGCCGACACTATGAAATCGCCCGATGGTGCGATGCGCGGCGTGAATTTCATATCGCGAAACGATATTTTTATCCGTAGAAAATCGCGCAATGGGTGAACCGAAGCAATCGTTTCGCGGAAACAAGTCAACGCTGCCCAGCAAGCCCTGCCTGGCGTGCGGCCGACCGATGTCCTGGCGCAAGGCCTGGGCAAAGAACTGGGACGAGGTGAAGTACTGCTCGCAGCGGTGCCGCAGCGACAAAGCCAAACCGACCAGTCAATAAGACTTAGGCAAGCCGAGCACCCGTTCGGCGATGAAGCACAGCACCAGTTGCGGGCTGACCGGGGCAATGCGGGGAATCAGCACCTCGCGCAGATAGCGCTCGACGTGATATTCACGGGCATAACCGAACCCGCCATGGGTCATGACCGCGGTCTCGCAGGCATGAAAGCCGGCCTCGCCGGCCAGGTACTTGGCGGCATTGGCCTCGGCGCCGCAGGGCTGGCCGCGGTCGTACTGCCAGGCAGCCTTCTGGATCATAAGATTGGCTGCTTCGAGCTCCATCCAGCATTGCGCCAGCGGATGCTGGATACCCTGGTTCTGGCCGATCGCGCGACCAAAGACCACTCGCTCCTTGGCGTATTTGGTGGCACGGTCGAGCGCAACCTGGCCGAGGCCCACCGCCTCGGCCGCAATCAGGATGCGCTCAGGGTTCAGCCCTTCGATGATGTATTGAAAGCCCTTGCCCTCTTCGCCGATGCGGTCCTCGATCGGAATCTCGAGCCCCTCGATGAAGAGCTCGTTCGAGTCGACCGCCTTGCGGCCCATCTTCTCGATCTCGCTCACCCGAATCCGGCTGCGATCGAAGCGGGTATAGAAAAGACTCAGGCCCTCGGTCGGGCGCTTCACTTCTTCGAGGGGTGTGGTGCGAGCGAGCAGCAAAATGCGATCGGCGACCTGCGCGGTCGAGATCCAGACCTTCTGGCCATCGACCACGTAGTGGTCGCCATTGCGCCGGGCGCGGGTCTTCAGATGCGTGGTATTCAGACCGGCATCCGGTTCGGTCACACCAAAGCAGGCCTTCTCCAGCCCCTGGACCATCGGCGGCAACATGCGGCGCTTTTGCTCTTCGGTACCGAAGACCACCACCGGATTGAGTCCGAAGATGTTGATGTGAACCGCCGAGGCGCCCGACATGCCGGCACCGGAGCGCGAGATCGCCTGCGCCATGATCGCGGCCTCGGTGATGCCAAGGCCCGAGCCGCCATAGGCCTCGGGAATGCAGATACCCAACCAGCCGTCGTCAGCCAGCGCCCGGTAGAGCTCGTGCGGAAAACCGCCCTCGCGATCCTTGTTGAGCCAATAGTCGTCACCAAAGCGATCGCAGATGCGCTCGATCGAGGATTTGATGGATTCCTGTTCGGGGCTGAGCGAAAAGTCCATTGACGACCTGTGAGTGATAGTGGGGTGATAAAGGCGTGTCAGCGGGGTGAGAAAACTCCCGCGCGGGCAATCGAAGCAGGATGCCGCACACCACCGGTCGCGACAAGCCGCACGCACCCATTCGCGGAATTGCGCCCGAGTCGCCAAGGCAGGACATCACCTGGCGAGTGGGCAAGTGGGCGTGAGCAGGCATGAGCTGCCGTGGGAAGACATGAGCGGTCGATAGGCGTCCGTTCATCGGCCTTGATAAACCACCCGACAGACGTCAGGCGGGTTTGTGCGCAAGCATCGCCACAGTGCTCAGCTTGAGCATCCACCCTGCTGCCTGACGGGACCCGGCCATGGACTTTGCATCGTTTACGCATCGCCTCGCGCGGCCTCAATCGAATGGCGGTTCGCGCAGCCTGAGTCAGGCCATGGCGGGGCTGTCAGTCATGCTGATGTCGCTGGCACTCGCTGCCTGTGGCGG
>CAIKZV010000456.1 GCA_903831925.1 uncultured Burkholderiales bacterium | reverse complement strand
CCGGAGACCGCAGACCATGGCTGATTCAATCGTTCACCCCGAAAAACTTCATGACTGGATGGTCGCGCTCTGGCAGCGCGCCGGCTCCAGCGAACTCGAGGCCCGCCTGACCGCCGACCATCTGGTGGGCGCCAACCTTGCCGGTCACGATTCGCACGGCGTGGGCATGGCGCCGCGCTATGTGAAGTCGTGGCGGGCCGGCGAGCTGATGCTCAATCGCACCGTCGAGATCGTTCTCGACAATGGCCCGCTGGTCACGATCGACGGCATGCGGGGCATGGGGCAATCGGTCACCGCGCAGGCGATGACCATTGCCATCGAACGCGCCCGCGAGCATGGCGTGTGCGTGATGGGGCTCAAGAACTCACATCATCTGGGCCGTGTCGGCCATTGGGCCGAGCAGGCCATCGCCGCCGGCCTGGCGTCGGTGCACTTCACCAATGCGGTGGCCGCGTCGGCGATGGTCGCCCCTTATGGCGGCGCGTCGGCGCGCTTTCTGACCAATCCTTTTACGGTTGGCATCGCGCGGCCGGACGGCGAACCGATCGTGCTCGACTTCGCGACCAGCGCGATTGCTCACGGCAAGGTGCGGGTGGCCTACAACAAGCAGCAGTCCGACCCGTCGGTGCAATTGCCCGAGGGCTGCATCATCGACGCCCAGGGCAAGCCCAGTCGGGATCCGTCGGTGATGTTCGAGCCGGCCGGTGGCCCGCACGGCGCGCTGCAGACCGCGGGTGGTCACAAGGGCCATGCCCTGGCGATGGTCTGCGAACTGCTGGGCGCCGCGCTCACCGGTGGCGAGACCTCGCAGCCCGGCAACCGTTCGATGCAGTTTGCGATCTGGAACAACATGTTCACCATCGTCTTCGATCCCACGCGCATTGGGCCGGCCGAGCGTTTCGCGCAGGAAGCCCGCGCCTTTACCGACTGGGTCGAGTCGACTCCGCTGTCGGGCGCGACCGACCGGATCATGATGCCGGGCGACCCGGAGCGGGCGTCGCGCGCCGCGCGGGCCGAAGGCGTGCCGATCGACGCCGGAACGCTTGCCGAACTCGATGAGGCCGCCCGCACGGTCGATACCGCGCTGCCGAGTCTGTCGTCGCTTGCACGTCCGGCCTGACTGCGCTCATCACCGGGAGGATAACGGCGCCGGATAATCGCGGGATGGGACGTCACCGCCTGTCTGCGCTCTTCGATCCGGCCTCGGTCGCCCTGTATGGCGCGACCGAACGGCCGGGCTCGACGGGTCGCCGACTGCTCGAAGGCCTGCGGGCGAGCGGCTATCCGGGCGCCATCGGCGCGGTCAACCCGCGGCATCGGACGGTGCTCGGTCAGGCCTGCGTGGCCAGCGCCACCGCGCTCGATTTCGCGCCCGACCTGGCGCTGGCGGCCGTGCCGGCGGCCGCGCTGCCCGAGATCATCACCGACTGCGCCCGCCGCGGCACGCACTTTATCGTCGACTACACCGGCGGCTTTGATCTTGCCAGCCCCGGTGGCCGCGCCGCCCAGCGCGATTGCCTGAGCCTGGCACGCGAGCGCAGCGTGCGCATTGTCGGTCCGCACTGCACTGCGCTGATGCGCCCTGCAATCCGCTTCGAGGCGGGCTTTACGCCCGGGAGGCTCAAGGCCGGGGGGATCGGGCTGCTGTCGCAGTCGGGCGCGGTCGTGACCGCACTGATCGACTGGGCCAATGCCGCCGGACTCGGCTTTTCGTCGGTGCTCTCGCTCGGACAGGCCCTCGACCTGGATCTGCCCGAGCTGCTCGACTGGTATCTCTTCGACGCCCAGACCGAGAGCGTGCTGCTCTTTCTGGACAGCATCCGGGATGGGCGCGGCTTCATGTCGAGCGTGCGGGCACTGGCACGCGTCAAGCCGGTGATCATCATGAAGGCCGGGCGCGGCCATGATCTGACCGCGACGTTATCGGCCACGCGGTCGCCATCCTTCGCGCCGGACATCGCGAGCCTGATCGATGCCGATCAGGTCTTCGGTGCGGCGATCGCGCGGGCCGGCGCGGTCAGGGCCGACACCACCATGCAGCTGCTGTCGGCCGCGCGTCTGCTCGCACCGCGTCGCCCGCCCACTGGACCGCGAGTGGCCATCGTTGCCAATGGCGGCGGCCCGGGCACGATTGCGGCCGATGCACTCGAGCGTTCGGCACTGCGGCTGGCGCAACTGCGGCCCGACACGCTGGCCGCAATCGATGCGACCCGTCCCGGTGGCCGCACGCTTGCCGGCGCGCACACGCTCCCAGCCAACCCCTTGAATCTGCTTGCCGACGCCGCGAAGATCGAAGCCGCGCTGCGCGCAATGCTGGCCGATCAGGGTGTCGACGCAGTGGTGATGCTCTTCATGCCGCAGACCGCCACGCCATCGACCGATGCAGCGGGTGCGATCATCGCGGCCGCAGCCGGCCAGACCAAGCTGGTCGCCGCCGTGCTGGCGGGCGGCGCCACGGTTGCACCCGGCCAGCGGCTGCTTGATGCAGCCGGTATCCCCACCTTCATCACGCCCGAAAACGCGGTCGACGCGCTGGCGCTGCTCGAGCGATTTGCCCGCAACCAGCGCAGTCTGCGTCAGGTGCCGGTGGCGATCGACACCGGCTATGCGCCGGATGTGGCCACCGCGCATGCCATCTGCCGCCAGGCGATCGAGCGGGGTCAGCGGGTGCTTGATGCGCAGCAGGCCAGCGGCGTGCTGGCCGCCTTCGGGATCGCGGTCGGGCGGCCGCAGTCGAACCGTGCGCCGCAGGATGCGCCGATGCTCGGGGCGATCGCTGCACGAACCGCTGATCAGCGGGAGGCCTTCCTCGGCATGACCCGCGATGCGGTCTTCGGTGCGGTGATCGCCTTTGGCGCCGGAGGCGTGGCCCGCGCACAGATCGACGATATCGCGGTCGAGCTGCCGCCGCTCGATATACCGCTGGCCCGCGCGCTCATCGGCCGAACGCGGCTGGTGCGCCGCCTTCGCGCCTATCGCGACATTGCGTCGATCGACTTCGAGCGGCTCGAGCAGACGCTGGTGCGTTTTTCGACGCTGGTATGTGCCTGCCCGATGATCACGCGACTCGACCTCAATCCGCTTCAGGTCGATGCGCAGGCAAGCGTGGCGCTTGGCGCGCAGATCGAGGTCGGGGCCACGATCGAGACCGGGACGGCGCCGTGGCGCGGACCCTACGGCCATCTGGCCATCCATCCCTATCCGCGCGAGCTCGAGGCACTGATTGAACTGCGTGACGGACGATCGGTGCTGCTGCGTGCGATCCGCCCGGAAGACGCAGAACTCGAGCGCGTCTTCATTGCACAGCTGTCGCCCGAGACGCTCTATCGCCGCTTCATGATGCCGGTCAAAGCCCTGCCCGACAGCCTGATCGAGCGATTCACCCAGATCGACTACGACCGGGAACTGGCGCTGGTCGCGATGGAAACCGGCTCGGCGCAGACCCGCATCGTCGGCGTCGCGCGCATCACCCCAACCTGGGACGATGGCGTTGCCGAATTCGCGATCGTGGTGGGCGACTGGCTGCAGCGCTCGGGGCTCGGGCGCGAAATGATGCAGCGGCTGATCGACGCGGCCCGCAGCCGGGGCTATCGGACAATCGAGGGTCGGGTGCTCGGCACCAATGCGCCGATGCTGCAATTCTGCAAACGGCTGGGATTCTCGATTGTCTTCGACCCGCAAGACATGGCCGAGCGCATCGTGCGGCGCTCTCTGCTCATTGCGCAGTGATCAGTTCAGGGTGATCAGCGCCCCCTGATCACCGCCCAGGCGAATGCCAGCCAGCCGGCCATCAAGGCCAGGCCGCCGATCGGAGTGATGGCGCCGAGCCAGCGCTCGCCGCTCAGCACCAGCGCATAGAGGCTGCCCGAAAACAGCACGGTGCCCACCAGAAAGAACAGACCGGCGGCCCGCAGCGAGGTGGTTCGCAAGGCCTGGGCGGCAGCGCCCACCGCCAGCATCGCGAGCGCGTGATACATCTGATAGCGGGCGGCGGTCTCCCAGGTGACCAGCGCCTCGGGGCCAAACGAGCCTTTGAGCGCGTGCGCACCGAAGGCGCCCGCCGCCACCGACAGACAGGCCGACAGCGACCCCACTACCAGCCAGCGGCGGTTCATGCCGCGACGCCTGCGGCCGGTGCGCGCATTGCCCGCTCCTTGAGCCAGCGGATCAGGTCGCGCTCGAAATCAGCACGGCTGATGTCGTGATGGACTTCGTGGCGATTGCCGGCATAGAACTTGATCGTGCAGTCGGGATGACCGCAGGCGGCGTGAAACGCCTTGCTGCCGGCGGGCGAATTGATCGGATCGTCGCTGCCCTGCAGCAACAACAGCGGCAAGGCGAATCGGCCGGCCTGCGCCAGGGTGGCCGGCATGATGCGCAGGATCTCGGCGCCCCAGCGCATGGTGGTGCGGTCGCTCACCAGCGGATCGGCAAGATAGGCGGCCACCTCTTCAGGCTGGCTGGAGATGCCCGCCGGATCGAGGCCCAGCCGGGTGCCGGCACGCGGCACGAGGCCAGACAGCAGGCGGGCGGCAAGCTCGAGCACCGGTTTTCGCACGCCACCCGGAATCAGGGCCGGCGCGCTGGCCACGACGCCTGCCAGGCCCTCGGGATGCTGCAGGGCAAAGTCGAGGACGATCAGCCCGCCCATGCTGTGACCGAAGAGGAACACCGGCTGGCCGGGAGCGAGCAAGGCCGCCTGCGCCACGATGGCCGCAGCGTCACGGCGATAGTCGTCCCAGCGCTCGATATGGCCGCGCGGACCGGGCGAGCGCCCGAATCCCCGCAGGTCGGCCGCGGCCACCGCAAAACCGGCGGCAT
>CAIKZV010000455.1 GCA_903831925.1 uncultured Burkholderiales bacterium | reverse complement strand
CCGGGCCGAGCACCAGGCCTGGCCCTGCAGCCAGTGCAAGGCGACAGTCCTTCACCTGGACGGCCGGATGGGCCTCGCCGCGCAACTGGCGCACCGCTTCGATGGCCTTGGTAATGCCGCCGCGGTTCATCGGGTGGTTGTTGCACAGACCGCCGCCGTCGGTATTCCAGGGCAGCTTGCCCACGCCGGAGATCAGGTTGCCGTCAGCCACGAAGCGTCCACCCTCGCCCTTGGCACAAAAGCCCAAGTCTTCGAGCTGAGCGATCACCATGATGGTGAAATTGTCGTACACCGACGCATAGTCGATGTCAGCGGGCGAGATGCCGGCTTCGGCAAAGGCGGCAGCCCCCGAAATCTGTGCACCGGTGCGGGTGAGGTCGAGATAGCCGCCCTGCGTGGTGTTCATGGTCTGGCCGCAGCCGATCACCTTGACGATCGGTCGCTTCAGGCTGCGTGCGATTTCCGGGCGGGTGAGAATCAATGCACCGCCGCCGTCGGTGATCACGCAGCAGTCCAGCCGTCGGATCGGGTCGGAGATGACCGGCGAGGCCATCACCTCCTCGACGGTGACCGGCTTGCGCAGCAGCGCGTTGGGGTTGTGCTGGGCATGCTGCGAGGCCGCCACTTTCACCCAGGCAATCTGCTCGAGCGTGGTGCCGTACTCGTACATATGCCGCTGCATCATCATTCCGTAGATGCCCCCGATGGTCCACTTGAAGGCGGTCTCCCAGGCAGCCTCGGGCCGATCGACCGGCGGCGCGCGAAAGGCGGTGCCGGTGGCCTGTCCGCTCGATCGCGGTTTGCCAGCCAGGGTGATGAGCGCCACCGAGCAGTGCCCGGATGCAATCGCCGCTGCCGCATGCTCGATGTGCGCGAGATAGGAGCATCCGCCTGATTCGGTGCCGTCGTACCACTTGAGCTTCAGGCCCATGTAGTCGGCCATGTAGAGCGGGCTCAGCCCGGGCGCATCGCCCGCGCAGAAGTAGCCATCGACATCGGCCAGACTCAGCCCGGCATCCTGCAGGGCACCGAGCGCGGATTCGGCATGGAGTTGGGCGACGGACTTGTCAGGCGCAAGCCGGGTGGGGTGTTCATAGGCGCCGACAATGCAGGCGGATGCCGAAAGGCTCACTTGGTGTCTCCTTGTGCTGGTCTTGCGATGCTAACCCGCGCGCCGGATCGGCACCGTTCCAGGATTGCACAGTCGATCTCATCAGGCCAGAACACACAAGCCCGCCAAGGCGGGGCTTGTGTCAGGGCAAGACCCCTCAGGCTTGCTTGCGACGGGTCGCACCGATGCCGACCAGGCCGATACTCAACAGCGCCAACACACCGGGCACCGGCACGGTTTCGGGCGCGGTCGCAATGCCAAACGAATGGTTGTCGGTTTCGAAGGCGTAAGCAGTGCTCGTCAGCACAACCTTGTTGAAGTACGACAAGTCCTTTGAGAGAAAAACATTGAAATAGAGGCCAGCATTTTGGTCACCCGTCGCATTCAAACCAGCGAGTGACGCGAGCTGCGTTCCGCTGTATTTTCCAACCGAAGTCGAGTTTTCAAAAAATTCGATGTAGTTGTACGGATCGAGTGACGCGGCATAAAAGCCAAAGTAATTGGCGTCATTGGGAAGGGTGATGGTGACCGGCGTATCTCCCGACTTACCGTCCTGGGAAGGTGACACCGTCAGAAAGACAGAGGTGTCGTCAGGCGGTGCAGCGTGTTGTGAGCCGACCGATCCAGAGACATATGCACGGCCCGAGCCAGGGGTATAGGTAATACCGCTGCACTGGGTCGACGGATTGGCGAACGTTGTCAGGTTGGTGCTGTCGTTGAACGAAATGTTCGCGCAGGCGAGGCCACCGACCGACGAGATCAGTCCTTGGTTCGTCAAAGCGGTGCCCGGAGGAGTAACCGTCACAACAACGGCCGACGCGCTGGCAGCGCTCAGCCCGAATACCGCAGCCGCCGCGATGTGTTTGAGTCCGAATTTATGCATGATTGTCTCTTTGCTGAATAAGTTGACCTGGAAAAATTTCCAAGGTGGTCTTCAGCAAATCGCGAGCCAACTGAATAAAAACATTTTTTTCAGAGACTTGGCTTGGTCCCGCGCTTTTGAGCTGATGCCTGTCTTTCAGGCTGTGTAAAGTTATTCGACGTGATCTTTGTCACACTTTCAGAGAAAGCGGTCGCAAATAGCTGTTTTTTCGCAAGTGATCAGCCATTCATTCCAAATGCCGCGCAAAGTCGCGGCGGGTCGAGCAGCTGGATCGCGAGTTCGCCGCCGTTGGCTCTGATGATGTCGCTCACGAAGAGGCCCGCCTGAGTGGCTGACAAGGGGTTCGGCGTGACATTGCCATGAGGGAACTGGGCGACGGTATGCAGTTCATCGACGATCAGGCCGATGCAGGCCGAGCCTTGCTGCATGATCAGAATCTGGCTGTCGTTGCGTGGCTGGCCTGGCTGCCCGCCGAGCAGGCCTGCGAGGTCAAAGACCCAGGCATAGCTGTCCCGCCCATCATGTTCGCGCCGCACGATCCCGCGTCGCCAGACCGATTGGCCGACTGAGGCTGGTCGCATCGCCTGTACCGAGACCGCTTCAAGGACGGCGAGTGCAGGCAAGGCCATGAGTTGCTGATTGCAGACAAAGGTCGCGTATTCGGCGCCACTGTGCGCATTCGCGCTCGATTCAAGCTCAAGGGTCGCGATGACCTGGTTCTGCGAATCCTTGAGGACGGGTCCGAAATGACGGATGACCACAGCGATCACGTCTTCGCGATAGCCGTCGGTGGTCTTGAATTCGCGGTAGCCGGCGGTGGCCGACGCAGCAAAGATCGCGTATTGCCCGTCATGAATCCCGACGTCGCTAATCTGTTCTCCGGCTTTGGGCAGCGCCATGGAAGCCGGCATCGAGAAGCGTGAGCCGACCGGATGGGCCGGATGGGTGCTCGACAAAACCGTGCCATCTGGCGAGGTAAACAGCGCGTACATATTGCTTCGACCGTTGATGCCGCCTTGCAGCATCGCGTCGAATTCGGGTCTGCTGTCGAAGACCACGCCAATGCCGCCAAGCACCTGACCCGGATTCGTCGGGTGGGTGATCGCCGCATGGTACTCATAGCTCGAATCGCCGCCGTAAAACGCCGAGGCTTCGAAAGGCGTCACGTAATAGCTCTGGGTCGTGCGCAGGGCGGCAAGCTTTCCAAGCGTGGTCGGCGATACCGCGGCATCGTCACCGAGCGGTTCGCCGGTGCTGGCGATGATCCTGCCGTGACGGTCGTAGACGAAGATTCGGGTATAGACCGTATACAGGCTGTTGATGTACTCGAGCACTCGCCCGACGGTGCTGGCCGATTGCTCGTCCGGGTTGGCCAGCCCGTTGCGAAGTTCAGCGGTCAGCGCCCACCACCGGCAATCATTGGCGCGTTCATAGAGGTTGCGATCGAGCAGATCGACCAGCAGCTTTGCCGTGAATCCTGCGTCAAGAAGGTTGGAGGCCAGCACGGTTTCATACAGATCGTCGATGGCGGCCTTGAACAGGAGGTTGCTTGAATTGCCGGTCTCGCTGATCTGCTCCAGGACGGTCTTCAGTTTGCTCAGATCCCCTTTGCCGCCAGCGGTCATCACTTGTCCGTTCCAGACGATCTGTTTGATATGCCTGGCGGCAACCATGATGTCGTGAAGCGGCGGACAAAAGCTTTCTGCGTGCGATAAAAGCCCCTTGAGCAATTCAGGATCGAGGCGGTCCGACAGGCGTTCCCGATCACGTTCGAAGGCGATGTCGATCGGCGTCATCATCTGACCGATCCAGCCCTCCGGACCCGGATAGCCCTGATAACCGGGCGAGGTGCGGGTGCTGATAAGGTAGTAGCGGCCGGAAAAAAGGAAAGGTCGGTTCTGATTGTCGAGATTGACTGGTACCTGCGCGCCAGGCGCGATCCACAGCGGATCGGCGCTGGCGATGACACGATGGTCGTGATCGAGCAGCAGCATGATGCTGCGCCGTGAAACGTCGCGGTGCGAGCGGAAGATGCCCGCCATCTCGTCTTCGAAGTTGAAACTCAGGCACAGCACGCCGATGACCGCGCCGGTATCGGGATGAAGCATGCGGTGGGCGTAGATGAGCGCCTGGGGTCTGTTGGGTCGAAGAGCACTGAGCCCGAAGCTCTCGACGTAGCTGCGTGATTCGAGTGCACGGCGAATGCAGCGGTCGGCACACTGACCCGGATCGGACGATGCGTCGATGTTGACAAGGACTCGGCCGTCGACATCAAGCAGCAGGATGTCGTCATAGACGGTGTATTTGGCGCGGTATTCGTTGAGTCTTTGACGAATGACCTCAGCATCGCTGGAAAGCCCGGCGACAAAGCGGCACAGTTGTCGGTCAGTGGCCAGAAATCCGACGTCGGCTGTACGCTCGAACAGATTGCGCACCACGATGTCGATGATGTACTGGGACTTGGTTGCGATCTGACCGGTGACGTTGGCGAGCTTTTCCTTGATCAGACTGGCAACCAGTTCGCGTTCGAGCTGACTGAACTGCTTGCGGGTGGCGGCCATCGTCGGCAGGATCGTCCGCGCTTCCTCGGGGCAATTCATCTTGGCGGACGATTCGATCAGCCGCCACATCAGATTCAGATCCTGAAGCGAACGCTCGCAGCGACTGACGTCGCGCATATAGGGCATGAACAGTTCGAGATCGAAGGCACTGAGCGCAGAGTTTTCCATGTCGAGCATTTGAGTGCAGTGAGCAGGAAGGCGGTTCGCCTGGCGCGTCGTGTCCGGCCAGCAGACCGGAGCACGCCCAGAACCCGCCCTGGTTACATCCCGATTCAGCGACGCGCTACGACAGCTTGAAGACCGCCACGGCTTGCACCAGGTGCTGCGCCTGAT
>CAIKZV010000454.1 GCA_903831925.1 uncultured Burkholderiales bacterium | reverse complement strand
TTACCGATATTTTCCGCATCTGCGAGGCAACACTCGACGAACTGGGTCGCGCCAGCGCGCCGGCTGATACCGAGTCCGTCCTCGCACTCGATGCCGCGGCGCGCACTGCGGCCACCCTTCATCTTTCCAGGCTTGCCCCATGATCACCACACTGATCGCTTTTCTGTTTGCACTGGCGCTGCTGGTGTTTGTGCACGAGCTCGGCCATTACTCCGTGGCCCGCTGGTGCGGGGTCAAGGTCCTGCGCTTTTCAATCGGCTTCGGCAAACCGCTGGTGAAATTCACCGTCGGCCCTGACAAGACCGAATGGTCGGTTTCACCGATTCCTCTGGGTGGCTACGTCAAGATGCTCGATGAGCGTGAGAGCGGTGAGGGATCGGTGCCCGCCAACGAGCTCCATCGCGCATTCAACCGTCAGTCGCTGGCCAAACGCTCCGCGATCGTCATCGCCGGGCCGCTGGCGAATTTTCTGCTCGCGATTGCGCTGTATGCCGGTCTCGGAATGGCCGGGACCGAAGAGCCCGCCGCGGTCATGGGTGAGCCGGCGGCCTCGACCGCGGCAGCAGCGGCCGGTCTTCGCGATGGCGACCGGGTAATTGCCCTTGACGGGCGTGAAGTCAGTGCCGTCTCGGTACTCAGGCTTCGGATGATCGATGCCATCGTCGAGCGCCGTCCCGCGCAACTCACGGTTCAGCGTGCCGGTCAGACCGTCTCCCTCAGCCTTGCCACCGATGGCCTGCCGGCCGGCGAACTCGACAAGGACTTCATGCGCACGCTCGGGCTTGAGCTCACCGGCGGCGTCGTGACGGTTGGGGCGGTCACGCCCGACGGAAGCGCTGCGCGGGCCGGTTTGCGCGCCTCAGATGAAGTGACCGCAGTGCAGTCGCGTCCGGTCACTCGCGCGACCGATCTGATCGATGTCCTGCGCGAGAGCGCCGGGCGTGAGGTGCCGATCGAAATCCGGCGCGATGGCGTCGAGCAGCGAATCGTCGTCGTCCCGCAGGCGACCGCCTCTGAACGCCCCGAAGACAAGGGCCGCATGATCGGGCGAATCGGCGCGTCCTTGCAGAACCGTTTCGAGATGGTTCGGGTCGATCGCGGGCCGCTCGATGCCATCGTCTATGGTGTCCGACAGACCTGGGAGATGTCCTGGTTCTCGCTTCGCATGCTCGGCAAGATGCTGATGGGCGATCTCTCATGGCGAAACCTGAGCGGCCCGGTCGCGATCGCCGACTATGCCGGTCAATCTGCAAAAGTCGGTGCAGTGGCCTACATCGCGTTTCTGGCGCTGATCAGTGTCAGTCTCGGGGTTCTCAATCTGCTGCCTGTCCCGGTACTCGACGGAGGCCATTTGGTATATTACGGACTCGAGGCGATCAAGGGTCGGCCGCTGTCGGAGCGCTTCCTTCAGGTGACCCAGAAAGCGGGCCTTGTGGCGATCGTCGGTCTGATGGCCGTTGCGCTGTTCAACGATTTGAGCAGGCTGTTCGGCGGTTGAAGCGCCGGGTTCGTCGGCCCCTTCAACCAGGAGTTTCATGCGCTTTTTTTTCAAATCCGTGCTGGCGCTCGTCATGGGCTTGCTCGGCCAGATTGCCTTGGCGTTTGATCCTTTCACGATCAGCGATATCCGGCTGGTCGGTATTCAGCGTGTCGAGCCTGGCACCGTCTTTGGTTATCTGCCGATCAAGGTTGGCGAGCAACTCGACGATGCCGGTGCGTCCCGTGCGGTGCGCGCCTTGTATGCCACCGGATTTTTCAACGATGTGCGTTTCGAAGTCGACAAGGATGTGCTGGTCATCTATCTGACCGAGCGTCCCACGATTGCATCGGTCGACGTCAGTGGCGCCAAGGACATCTCGAGCGAAGTGCTCCTCAAGGCACTGAAGGAGCTTGGTCTCGGGGAGTCGCGCATTTTCGATCGTGCACTGCTCGATCGCGCTGATCAGGAAATCAAACGCCAATACCTTGCCAGGGGGCGCTATTCGGCCACCGTGACACCGACGGTCACGCCGCTCGAACGAAACAGGGTGGCGGTATCGCTGGCAATCGAAGAAGGCGACGTTGCCAAGATCACGCAGATTCGGATTGTCGGTAACAAGGCCTTCAGCGAGAAAGAGCTGCTCGAGGAGCTGACGCTGAGCACGCCGACCTGGCTCAGCTGGTATACCAAGTCAGACCAGTACGCCCGCGAGAAACTCGCCGGCGATCTCGAGCGCCTGCGATCTTTCTATCTCAATCGCGGCTTCCTCGAGTTTTCGATCGATTCGACTCAGGTCTCGATCGATGCTGACCGGGAAGGCGTCTTCATCACTGCCAATATCACCGAAGGTGAGCGCTACACCGTCACCGGTTTCAAGTTCAGTGGCAACACCATGGGCCGCGATGCCGAACTGGCCGCACTCATGCTGTTGCGACCGGGTGAGGTGTTTTCGGGGCAGGCGCTCAATGAATCCACGCGAACCATGACCGAGCTCTACGGCTCCATCGGTTATGCCTTTGCCAATGTCAACGCCTTGCCTGATATCGATCGCGAAAAGCGGACGGTCTTTTTCAATATCTCGATTGATCCGGGCCGGCGCGTCTATGTCAGGCGGATCAATATTTCCGGCAATGCCAAGAGTCGTGATGAGGTGATTCGACGCGAATTGCGTCAGTTCGAGAGTGCCTGGTACGACACCGACAAGATTCGACTGTCGCGCGAAAGGCTGGTGCGGCTTGGCTATCTCACCAACGTGACGATCGATACCGTGCCGGTGCCGGATGCGCCGGATCAGGTCGATCTGAGTGTCAATGTGACCGAGCGTGCAACCGGTACTTTCATGATCGGCGTCGGTTTTTCCAGTGCTGACAAGATCGTGCTGACCGCAAGCATTGTTCAGCAGAACTGGCTGGGGACCGGCAAGTCGGTCGGCCTCACGCTCAACACCGGTCGGACCCAGCAGACGGTCGACTTCAATGTGGTTGACCCGTATTTCACGCCTGACGGCGTGTCTCGGGCCTTCAATGTGTTTACGCGCAATATCAACGCGCAAGCTCTTGGTCTCGGTGATTATCAGCTTCGCACCTCGGGTTTCGGCATGCGATTCGGTGTGCCCTATACCGAACTCGACCGGGTCTCCTTCGGTGGTGTCTACGAGCGAAACGACATCAAGCTCGGATCGAATCCGCCGCCCCGGATCCTGCAGTATGTCGATGATTTCGGGCCCCAGAGCTGGCAGATTCTCGGCGTGATCGGATGGCTGAGGGATGGGCGTGACAACCCCCTCGCTCCGACGCGAGGCCTGTTGATGTCCAGCAACTTCGAGGTCACTTTGTCTGTCGGCAATGTTCACTACACCCGAGCCGATTTTGGTTTTCAGTATTACCAGCCGCTGTCTCGCCAGTACACCCTCGGTTTCAATGGACAGATTGCCCGAGGCTGGGCGCTCGAAGGCGGCGCTTATCCGATCTTCAAGAACTACTACGCGGGCGGCATCAACTCGGTTCGCGGTTTCGAGACCGCCAGCCTCGGCCCGCGCGATGCCTACGGCAATCCGACCGGTGGCCAGAGCAAGGTGACCGGGTCGGTGGAGTTCATCTTCCCCTTGCCCGGCGCAGACCAGACGATCCGCGGTTTCCTCTTTACCGACGCGGGTAATGTCTGGGCGGAGAGCATCGATCTGGCAGGGCTGCGCTATTCGGTCGGCATCGGACTGAACTGGCTCTCGCCGCTGGGCCCCTTCAAGCTCAGTCTCGGTGTCCCGCTGAATCAGCAGCCCGGAGATCGGCTGCAGAAGTTTCAGTTTCAGATCGGATCAGCCTTCTGATGAGGCGCAGCGACATGGTCGACAGGCATGACATACCGGGCTCGCGCTGGCTCAGGCTGGCGCTCCTTGCTGTGGGTTTCCTGATGGCCGGGCAGGTCGCGGCTCAGGATATTCCCCGCATCGGATTCGTCAATACCGAACGCATCCTTCGAGAAGCGAACATCGCCAAATCGGCCCAGCAAAAGCTTGAACAGGAATTCTCCCGGCGAGACAAGGAAATGCAGGAGATGGCGGCTCGGCTCAAGCAGATGTCGGAGCGCCTTGATCGCGACGCCGCAGTGACGCCCGACGCCGACCGCCTGCGCCGGCAACGCGAATTTGCTGATCTCGACAAGGAGTTTCAGCGCAAGCAGCGCGAGTTCCGCGAGGACCTCAACCAGCGTCGCAATGAGGAACTCGCCTCGGTCGTCGAACGCGCCAATCGCGTCATCAAGCAGATCGCCGAGCAGGAAAAATACGACCTGATCCTTCAGGAGTCGGTGTTTGCTTCAGCGCGCATCGACCTGACCGAGAAGGTGCTGCGTACCCTTAACGCTGCCAAATAGAGGGCATCGAGTGCATTCGCCGCTGCCTGTGCCGGTGTCGGTGAACACCATTGCCGACCTGATTGGTGGTGAGGTGCGTGGCAATGGCGCGTGCCTGATCACCCGCCTGGCGTCGCTCGAATCGGCCGATGCAAGCTGCATCGTTTTTCTGTCGGGGCGCCGTCATGCTCGCGCCGCGGCGGCGAGTCTCGCGGCGGCCGTAATCGTATCGCCCGAACTCGAGTCACTGCTGGCAGCGGGCGTCGCACGGATTCTGGTTGCAGACCCCTATCTGGCCTATGCACGCGTGTCGCAGTGGATGGCCAGTCAGCTTGCGAATGCGGCAGCAGCCTCAGACTCAACGGCCGCCCAGGCGATCGATCCGAGCGCCCACATCGCCGACTCGGCACTGATCGGGCAGGGAGCGCAGATCGGCCCGGGTGTCACGATCGGAGCCAGCGCGTCGATCGGGGCAGATTGCCGGATTGGCGCCGGATGTTCGATCGGCGCCGATGTCAGCCTGGGCGATCGATCGGTCCTGCATCCCGGGGTCACGCTCTACGATGGTGTTCAAATCGGCCAGCGCGCGCTGATTCATGCCAGCACCGTCATCGGTGCTGATGGATTCGGATTTGCGCCGTCACCCAGCGGTTGGATCAAGATCGCGCAGCTCGGCTCGGTGCTGATTGGCGATGATGTCGAGATCGGCGCCAACTGCGCGGTCGATCGCGGTGCGCTCGATGACACGATCATCGGCAACGGCTGCAAGATCGACAACCTCGTTCAGATCGGCCACAACGTGCGCATCGGCGAGCACACCGCCATTGCCGGCTGCGTGGGCATTGCCGGCAGTGCAGTGATCGGGCGGCGCTGCATGATCGGCGGCGGGGTCGGTGTCGCCGGTCATATCGAGATCTGCGACGGCGCGATCATCGGCGGGATGTCGCTGGTCGAACGATCGGTGACCGAACCGGGTTTCTACACCGGTGCCTGGCCGCTTCAGACTCATACGCAGTGGGAAAGAACCGCTGCGACCCTCAAACAGCTGCCGCAGTTGCGCCAGCGTCTGCGAGCGCTGGCCTCCAAGGTCGGCCTGACCAAGGATCCTGAATGAACCCGATCGACATCCGCGGCATCATGGAATATCTGCCGCACCGTTATCCCTTTCTGCTGGTCGACCGCGTGCTCGAACTCGAACACGGCAAGCGGATCGTGGCCATCAAGAACGTGACGATCAACGAACCCTATTTCGTCGGTCATTTTCCGCATCTGCCGGTGATGCCAGGTGTGCTGATGATCGAAGCGCTTGCCCAGGCCGCCGGGATCCTGTCGTTCGAGACGCTGGGTCGCCGATCGGATGCGACATCGGTGTTCTATTTCGTCGGGATCGATGGTGCGCGCTTCAAGCGGCCGGTCGTGCCGGGCGATCAGTTGCGCCTGGAGGTCGAGATTCTTCGATTCGCCAAATCGATCTCGAAATTTCGCGGCGTGGCGACGGTCGATGGGGCGGTGGCGGCCGAGGCCGAACTGATGTGCACGCTGCGCGACGTCGAGCCGCCCCAGCGCCTCGCGACCGCACCGACTCCGGGCGCCTGACATCATGGCGACGATTCATCCCAGCGCGCTGGTCGATCCTGCGGCGAGCCTTGATGACGATGTCGAGGTCGGCCCGTTTGCGGTGATCGGCCCAGGTGTCGAAGTCGGTGCCGGTACCCGCATCGGTCCTCACGCCATTCTTGAAGGACCCTCGCGCATCGGTCGAGACAACCGCATCCATGCGCATGCGGTGATCGGCGGGGCGCCTCAGGACAAGAAATACCGGGGCGAACCGACCCGCCTCGAGATCGGCGACGGCAATACCTTTCGCGAATTCGTGACCGTCAATCGGGGCACGGTTCAGGATGCCGCTGTGACCCGCATCGGCAGCGACAACTGGGTGATGGCCTATGTGCATATTGCACATGACTGCGTCGTCGGCGATCACACCATCCTCGCTAACACGGTCAATCTCGCGGGTCATGTTCATATTGGCGACTGGGTGAT
Organism: uncultured Burkholderiales bacterium; assembly: GCA_903831925.1. GTDB lineage: Bacteria > Pseudomonadota > Gammaproteobacteria > Burkholderiales > Burkholderiaceae_E > UBA4615. Next base: position 2 of record CAIKZV010000454.1, on the reverse strand, counting down.
TC
>CAIKZV010000453.1 GCA_903831925.1 uncultured Burkholderiales bacterium | reverse complement strand
GGTGTCGGCGCCGATGCGGGTAGCGACCATCCAGAACATCAACGGTCAGGCGATCACGCTCAGCGTCAAGCACAAGGACAAGCGCGATCCCAGGCAGTGGAAGGGCTTCAAGTTCGCGATTCCCTTCGAATACTCGATGCACAACTTTCTCCTGCGCTACTACCTTGCCGAGGCCGGACTCGACCCCGACAAGGATGTGCAGCTGCGTGTCACGCCGCCGGCCGAGATGGTCGCCAATCTGCGTGCCGGCAACATCGACGGCTTCCTTGGCCCGGACCCTTTCAATCAGCGGGCGGTGTTTGACGAGGTGGGCTTCATCCATCTGCTGTCGCGCGAGATCTGGGACGGCCACCCCTGCTGCGCCTTCGGCATGTCCGAAGGTTTCATCCAGCAGAACCCCAATACCTTTGCGGCGCTCTACCGCTCGGTGCTCGAAGCGGCCGCCATGGCGCGCGATCCCAAGAACCGCCCGCTGATCGCCAAGGTCATTTCCCCGGCGGCTTACCTCAACCAGCCCGAGACCATCGTCGAGCAGGTGCTGACCGGCCGCTTTGCAGATGGCCTGGGCGGTGTGCGCAACGAGCCGGCCCGCGCCGACTTCGATCCGGTGCCCTGGTATTCGATGGCGGTCTGGATGCTGACCCAGATGAAGCGCTGGGGCTATATCAAGGGCGATGTCGCCTACAAGGACATCGCGCAGCAGGTCTTCCTGCTCACCGATGCCCGCAAGTACATGAAGGAGCTCGACCAGAAGGCGCCCGACAACGGCTACAAGAAGTTCAAGGTGATGGGCAAGGAGTTCGACGCTGCGCAGCCCGACAAGTACATCGACAGCTTCGCGATCCGGCGCTCCTGAGCCACTGCCCGCCATGAGTCGATCGATGAGCCTCGGGCTGAGGTCGGGTCTGCTGTCGCTGCTGTTGCTGGCGCTGCTGCTCGGCATCTATCACCTTGCGACCGCGCCTGCGGGTGGCCCGGCTGCAAGCGGCGCGTCTGACGAATACGCCAAGCTGATGGGCAAGTCGGCCGGTGCCACCAAGTCCGATGGCATGCCGACGCTGGCGCAGATGGGCGAGGCCGCGATCAAGCACCTGTCGGCGCCGTTCTACGACAACGGCCCCAACGACAAAGGCATCGGTATCCAGATTGCCCACTCGCTCGGGCGCGTCGGACTGGGCTTTTTCCTGGCCGCGGTGGTGGCGATTCCACTGGGGTTTCTGATCGGCATGTCGCCGCTGCTGCACGGTGCACTCAATCCCTTCATCCAGGTACTCAAGCCGATTTCGCCGCTGGCCTGGATGCCGATTGCGCTCTACACCATCAAGGACTCATCGGCGTCCGGCATCTTCGTGATCTTCATCTGTTCGATCTGGCCGATGCTCATCAACACCGCTTTCGGCGTGGCTTCGGTGCGGCGCGACTGGCTCAATGTCGCCCGCACCCTCGAGGTGGGTCCGGTTCGTCGCGCCTTCGAGGTGATCCTGCCGGCGGCCGCACCCACCATCCTCACCGGCATGCGCATCTCGATGGGCATCGCCTGGCTGGTGATCGTGGCCGCCGAGATGCTGGTGGGCGGCACCGGCATCGGCTACTTCGTCTGGAACGAATGGAACAATCTGTCGATCACCAATGTGATGTTTGCCATCCTGCTGATCGGTGTGGTCGGCATGCTGCTTGATCTGGTCTTTGCCCGATTGCAGCACCTCGTGACCTGGCGCGAATGAGCGGCGTCGAGCACATCCTGCAGGTGCAGGGACTGTCCAAACGCTACCCGTCGAGCGCAGGCTCGCCGGCCGTGCCGGTCTTCGAGAATGTCGACTTCGATATAGCGCGCGGCGAGTTCGTCTGCATCATCGGCCACTCGGGCTGCGGCAAGACCACCATCCTCAATGTGCTGGCCGGGCTCGAGTCGGCATCATCGGGTTTTGTCTTCATGGATGGCCGCGAAGTCAAGGGCCCCGGGCTCGAGCGCGGCGTCGTTTTCCAGGGGCATGCGCTCATGCCCTGGATGACCGTGATGGGCAATGTGGCCTTTGCGGTCCGGTCGCGCTGGTCCGACTGGAACAAGGCCAAGGTCGAAGCGCATTGCCGCCGTTTCATTGAGCTGGTCGGCCTTGCAGGTGCCGAGCACAAGAAGCCGGCCGAATTGTCGGGCGGCATGAAGCAGCGGGTCGGCATTGCGCGGGCCTTCTCGATCGAGCCGAAGATGCTGCTGCTCGATGAGCCATTCGGTGCGCTCGATGCGCTCACCCGCGGTGTCATCCAGGACGAACTGGTGCGCATCTGCGCAGCCACCAAGCAGTCGGTGTTCATGATCACCCACGATGACGACGAGGCGATCCTGCTGGCAGACCGCATCCTGCTGATGAGCAACGGCCCGCACGCGCGCATCGCCGAGATC
>CAIKZV010000452.1 GCA_903831925.1 uncultured Burkholderiales bacterium | reverse complement strand
GAATCGTGATGCGCTTGTCGGGCACCGGTGACGACGAGCCCGCGGCATCGGTCTCGGCAGGCTCAACCGTCTCCTGACGGACCAGGATTTCTGGCGATGCGCCGATGACCTGAAAGCCGTCGAAGTCGTAGTAGTACATGTAGGGCGACGGGTTGATCGAGCGCAGCGCGCGATACAGCGACAGCGGTGAATGCGGAAAGGGCTTTCGCAGGCACTGACCGACCTGCACCTGCATGACATCGCCTGCCACGATGTATTCCTTGGCGCGCGCCACCGCGGCGAGATAGTCGGCCCGGGCGAACTCGCGACGAATCTCGCCCGCCGGCAGGGGCGCGTCTTCGGGTTCGATCGCAGGCTGGACCAGACGCGCCTGCAGCTCGCGCAGGCGGCGGCGGGCAAGCGTATAGGCATCGGGCACCGACGGGTCGGCATAGACAATCAGGTAGAGCTTGCCGCGCAGGTTGTCGACAATGGCGAGTTCATCGACCAGCAACATCAGGATATCGGGCGTGCCGATCGGGTCGGGCTTGATCGACGGCCCCAGGCGCGGCTCGATGAAGCGCACCGCGTCATAGCCGAAATAACCGGCGAGACCACCGCAAAAACGCGGCAGACCTGGGCGCAGCGCCACCCGGAACCGGGCCTGGAATTGCCTCACGAATTCGAGCGGATCGCCGCGCGAGGTTTCGATGACCTGATTGTCTCGAACCACCTCGATCGCATCGCCCCGAGCCCGCAGCAGGGTTCGGGATGGCAGCCCGATGAAGGAATAGCGCCCGAAACGCTCGCCACCCACCACCGACTCGAGCAGAAAACTGTTGGCACGCCGCTGGCGATCGATGAGCTTCACATAGAGCGACAAGGGCGTATCGAGGTCGGCCAGGCACTCGACCAGGAGCGGAATCCGGTTGTAGCCCTGCGCGGCCAGCGCGCGAAATTCGATTTCGGTCATGAAGCGAGCAACCTCAGTCGGACAGATCGATGTGGTGGGCTGCGATGAGCAGCGAATCGAAGACCGCGTCGACATCGAGCGTGCGGACATCGCGACCTTCGTTATACCCATAGGGAACCGCGAAAACCGGCATGCCTGCTGCCCGCGCTGCCAGCGCGTCGTTCAGGGAGTCGCCGATGGCGACGATCTCCAGCGGGTCGATCTCCAAGCGCTGCGCCACATGGAGCATCGGCATCGGGTCGGGCTTGCGCAAGGGCAGCGTGTCGCCGCCCACAATCAATTCGAAGCATTGCGCCAGACCGAAACGCTCGAGCAGCGGATCGGCAAACGACTTCGGCTTGTTGGTCACACAGGCCAGTCGCAGACCCTTGGCGCGCATCGCGGCCACGCCCTCGACCACGCCATCGTAGGGACGCGAATGACGGCCGTTTTCGACGTGGTAATGGCGCATGAAGGCGTCGTGGCCTCTGGTGTGCAGATCGTGATCGACCCGCGCATCGAGTGAACCACCCAGCGCGCGATGCACCAGAACCTCGACACCCTTGCCGATGTAGGACGCCACCGTGGCTTGCGGCAAGGGCTCCCGGCCGAGTTCAAGCAACATCAGATTGGTGGCCGCGGCCAGATCGGCTGCGGTATCGAGCAGCGTGCCGTCAAGATCGAGGATGACCGCGCGGGCACTCACCCGCGAGGTTTTCGCGACGGTCATTTCGAGCCACCCGCTTCGCGCAATCGGTTCATCACGCCGCGATAGCCGCCGCCCGGATCGGGGGCGCCAAACACCGCCGAGCCGGCCACAAAGGTATCGGCACCGGCCGCGGCGATCTCACCGATGTTGTCGACTTTCACGCCGCCATCAACCTCGAGCCAGATCGGCTGGCCGCCCTGCGCCATGTGCCGGTCGATGCGATCACGCACCGCACGCAGCTTGGGCAGCGCCGACGCGATGAAACTCTGGCCGCCAAACCCGGGATTGACCGACATCAGCAGGATGATGTCGAGACGGTCCATGACATGGTCGAGAAAATGCAGCGGCGTGCCGGGGTTGAACACCAGGCCGGCCTTGCAGCCGGCATCGCGGATCGCCTGCAGCGAACGGTCGATGTGTGACGACGCCTCAGGATGAAAGGTGATGAGGTTGGCGCCAGCCTTGGCGAAATCGAGCGCCAGGCGATCCACCGGCTCGACCATCAGATGGACGTCGATCGGGATCGTGACATGCGGCCGGATCGCGGCACAGACCATCGGACCGATGGTCAGGTTGGGCACGTAATGGTTGTCCATCACGTCGAAGTGGATGAGATCGGCACCGGCATCCTGTACGGCACGGACCTCTTCGCCGAGTCGGGCAAAGTCGGCAGACAGAATACTGGGCGCAATTCGGAGGGGTCGCGTCATGATTTCTGGATGATTCACTAGAATGCGTCGGTTGATAAAGGAGATGCTTTGGATACCGAAAACAAGTATGACATCCGCGTCGCATCCCAGTGCCGCTACCTCGGCGACCAGTCGGACCCGCAAGCCGGCGTCTATGCCTTCGCTTACACCATCACGATCACCAACACCGGTGCTGTGCCGTCACAGCTCATCAGCCGTCACTGGGTGATCGAAGACAGCAACGGCCACACACAGGAAGTCAACGGCCTGGGTGTTGTCGGCCATCAGCCTCTGATTCGGCCCGGACAGTCCTTTGAATATTCGAGCGGCAGCCAGCTTGAAACCCCCTCGGGTCGGATGCACGGCGCCTATTTCTTCGTTGCCGAAGACGGCACACGCTTTGAAGCGCAGATCCCGGCCTTCGAGCTGTCGATGCCGCGCACCCTGCACTGAAACCGCCACCCGACCAGCGCACCCGCAAGGGTTCCGGTGTGCCTACTTGCCACGCATCGTCCACCAGACGATCAGCAGCACCAGCGACACCACCAGCCCTGCCTCGAGATAGATCACCCACATGATTCGGTCCTTGCAAGTCGCCGCCATTATCGCCTGCGCGATCGTGATAGCGGCCGGCTGCACCATGCCGCAAGGCCCGGCGCCTGCTTCAGGCCGTCCGGGCGTCGCACCCCAACCGATACCACCCACCGCCCAGACAGGGGCTTTGCCACCCGTCTCGCCGGTCTCGCCGACCGCCTTGCCGGGATGGGGCAGCGACGACCTCGATGGCCTGGCAGCGGCAATCAGCCGTCAGTGCACGATGCGTCCACCACCCGGCAGCTGGCCGAAGCTGTGTACCGAATTCAATGCCCTGCCGCAGACCAAAGCAGTCACCAATGGCTCAAGCCCCACGCCGGTCGCGTTGCGCCGCTGGCTCGAAGCGCGCTTTTCAGCCTGGCCGCTGCGTGATGCTACCGGTGGCGCGGAGGGGCTTTTCACAGGCTATTACGAGCCGCAACTCACCGGCAGTCGCAAGCGCGAGTCGAACCAGCAGACACCGCTCTATGCGCGCCCCGCCGATCTGCTCACCATCGACCTGACCGAGGTCGAGCCGCGCCTCGCCGGCATGCGCCTGCGCGGGCGCCAGCAGGGGCAGCGCGTGGTGCCTTACTACAGCCGCGCCGATATCGAGACGAAAGGACCACTCACCGGCAATGAACTGCTGTGGGTCGATGACCGTATCGGGGCCTTCTTTCTCGAGATTCAGGGTTCGGGGCGAGTGACCCTGCGAGACGGAACAACGGTGCGAATCGCCTACGCCGATCAGAACGGCCACCCCTATCGGGCGATCGGACGCACCCTGATCGATCGCGGTGCTTTGCGCAGTGACGAGGTGAGCGCGCCGGCCATCCGAAGCTGGTTGCAGGCCAACCCCGCACAGGCGGGCGATGTGATGCGTACCAACCCGAGCGTCGTGTTCTTTCGCGAGGCCGCGCCGCCGCCGGCACCTCCGGCGGGCGACCCCGAGGCAGGGCCGGCAGGCTCGCTCGGCGTGCCGCTCACTGCCTTGCGATCGCTCGCTGTCGACAGAACGCGAGTGGCGCTTGGCAGTCTGGTCTGGCTCGACACGACGCACCCGGTCAGCGCCAAACCGATGCAGCGTGCTTTCGCTGCACAAGACACCGGCGGAGCCATCGCGGGCGCGATCAGAGCCGATGTCTTCTGGGGATATGGCGCTGACGCCGAGCGCGCGGCCGGCCTGATGCGATCGCGCGGACGGCTGTGGGTCCTGTGGCCGGCGGGTGAGGCGCTGCCGTCCGCCGGGGATTCAGCCCGCTGAACAGTCGTTCAGGAGTTTTCTTCGAGCAGCTTGTTCAGGCGATCGGCAGGGATACCACCCGGCACGCGCTTGCCGTTGTTGAAGAAGATGGTCGGGGTTCCGGTGATCTTGAGCTTGCGACCGAGCTCGGTGATCTTGTCGACCGGCGTGGTGCAGGTGCCCTTGTTGTCGGGCACCTTGCCCGAGATCATCAGATCGTTCCAGGCCTTGGATTTGTCAGGCGCGCACCAGGCCTGGCGCACTTTCAATTCAGAGTCGGCAGCCAGGATCGGCAGCGTGAAGGTATAGATGGTCACGTCCGGCACATTGACCAGATCCTTTCGCAGATTTCGGCAATAGCCGCAGTTGGGGTCCTCGAAAACCGCGATACGACGCGTGCCCTTGCCGTTGACCTGCTTGATCGCGATCGCCAGCGGCAGATCCTTGAACTGGATGGCGGTGAGTTCGTCGATGCGTTCCTGCGTCAGGTTGCGACTGGTCTTGAGGTCGATGAGCTGCCCTTCGACAAAGGCATGCATCGCCTTTTCGTCGACATAGATCAGATCGGTATTGACCTGGACTTCCCAGATGCCGGCAACCGGCGAGCGGCGCAGGTTTTCGACCTTGTAGCGACCCTGCAGCCAAGTCTCGACCGCCGCCTTGATCTGCGGCGCCGGATCGGCATCGTTTGCGGCGGCGATCGGCGCGATACCGCAGAGCATCAGCGCGAGCGCAATGATTGGCACGCTGCGTGACAAGGACTTGCGAAGGCGCGAAAAACCGGATGAAAAAATCACAGGCAAAGTGATCATGAAGTTTCCTGAATCTGGGTAAATTGCTGCGTGAATTGCTGCGTGAATTACTGCGTGATCATGAGACGCGCCCGCCCGGGGCTGGTTGCGCGGCCAGGCATCGCCATGAAGATCATTGCACGGCGCGAGCGATCAGCAAGCGCCGGGCCAATCCCGAACTTGCCACAGCCCGCCAACCCAGATCGCGCAATCCGACGAGCGGCCCGGGCAGCGGCCCGAACGCCCGCTGCAGTGCATCGGTGGTGTTCTGGACCAGCGAGACCGCTTCGCGGCGGGCGCGCTCATAGCGTCGCCACAGCAACTCATCAGCCAGATCGCGATAAAACTCGCGGCCCTTGAGCACATCAAGCATTTGCCTGACGTCGCCGAAGCCAATGTTCATGCCCTGGCCTGCCAATGGATGAATGGCGTGCGCCGCATCGCCGACCAATACCAGCCTGGGCGCAATCAGGCGCGGCACCTTGATCAGGCGAAGCGCGAATGAATGGGCGGGCGTGATCAGAGTCAGTTCGCCCAAGGCCTGATGCGACTCATGGGTCACACGCTCGGCAAGCTGCTCGCCGGTCATCGAAGCCAGATCATCTGCAAGCGCGGTGGGGGCCGACCAGACCATGCTGGTACGCCCCCGATCGGGCGCGGCGGGAGGCAGAGGCAGGAGTGCCAGCACGCCCAGATCTGGTCCGAACCACTGATAGGCGGTGTCGGAATGAGGCAGGCTGGACTCGAAATTGGCGACCACCGCGCGCTGGGGGTAGTCAGACACTTTGGCCTCGATGCCGGCCAGCGCACGCAGGGTGGAGTCGGCGCCATCGGCGGCCACCGCCAGCTTCGCCACCAGCGCCTGGCCAGAGCCCAGACCAAGCCGCACCCGGCCGGCAGGGCCCTTGCCTTCGCAGTTCATGTCGGCGACCGTGTCATCGATCGTGGTCACGCCGGCAAATCGCAGCGCAGCCTCGAGCGTCGTCATGAGCGTGCGGTTCTCGACGATGAAGGCCAGCGCATCGACCTGTCCGCGATAAGCATCGAGATGCAGTTCGGGGGCATCGGCCTGCTGTCCGGCATAGACGCGCATGTCGTAGACCGGCGTGATCCGCTCCTGTGGCAATGCATCCCAGATGCGCAGGCTGCGCAGCAGATCGCGGGTACCGGGCGAAAGGGCGAAAACCCGGCTGTCCCAGTCGGTTTGCCCGGCGGGCATGCGGGGCTCAGGCCCAACCCAGGCGACCCGCAAGCCAGCCTGAGACAGCCCGAGCGCGGCGGCAGCGCCGACCGCACCGCGGCCGGCCACGACGACATCGAAAGGTCCGCTGGTGCTCACGGTCAGGTTTTCAGCAAGGGACGGGCGGGATGCCGGATACGCATGGTTTGTCGAGCATACAGGGATCGGCTATGATCGCCGGCTCGTGTCTGGCAAGTGAGTGTCGCTTGCCCTGTCGATACGACGTGGCCAAGTAGCTCAGTCGGTAGAGCAGCGGATTGAAAATCCGCGTGTCGGTGGTTCGATTCCGCCCTTGGCCACCATCCCTATCAACGGCTTGCGTGTGTTCACTCACGGCAGGCCGTTGTGCTTTGTGTCGTTCCTGTCTGATTGCGCAACG
>CAIKZV010000451.1 GCA_903831925.1 uncultured Burkholderiales bacterium | reverse complement strand
CAGCATGAGCAGCAGCCCCTCGGGCAAGGCCGGTGCCTTGGCGAGCACCGCATCAATAGCGGTGCTGGCGCCAGCCAGGTCACCACTGCCGGCCTGCAACTGGATCAGCGCGATCTGCGGCGGATAGTAGTCGGCCTTCAGTTGCACCGATTCCTTGAACGAGGCCTCGGCTTTTTTGTTGTCGCCGTCGCCGGCATAAGCCCGGCCCGACCAGTAGGCCACCGCCGCCTTGCCCTCGGGCTGCGTGACCGGATATTTCGCCGCGGCTTCGAGGGCCTGTTTGCCTTCGCCCATTGACACCAGTGTGTCCATCAGGCCGGGCAGGGCGCGTTCGGGCGCGATCTTGAGTTCGAGCGCCCGGCGGAACTCTTTTTCTGCCGAGCGCGGATCGCGATTCGACAGATACAACTCGGCGAGCAGGGCGCGGGCATCGGCATTGTCCGGCTCTTTTTGCAGGGCGTTTTTCAGGTGAATCTCGGCCGCCTTGAGGTCCTTTTGCTGGATCGACGCCTTGGCCTTGTCGAGCAGCGCTGACGGGCTGTCCTGGCAGCCGACCAGCAGGGTGGTCGCAATCGCGGCCGACAGCAGGGCGGCGCTCAGTCTGCTCAGTCTGGCGGGCGTCTTGCGCGCAGCGGATCGTGTCATCGACAGGGTCATGGTGGATGTCTCCGGGTGTTGCAGCGGTGCTTCAGTGGTTTAGCGTAGGCCGAGCCGCGCCATCATGTCGTAGAGGGTCGGGCGGCTGATACCGAGCAATTCGGCGGTTTTGAGCACATTGCCGTCGCAGCGGGCGAGCGTCTTGAGAATCGCCTGCTTGTCGGCGTCGTCGCGGATCTGTTTGAGATTGAGCGCCGGCAGCTCGCCGGGTGACGACAGACCGAGGTCTTCGGCGGAGATGCTCAGCTCGTCAGCCATGATGACCGCGCGCTTGATCGCGTTTTCGAGCTCGCGCACATTACCCGGCCAGGGGTGTGCCTCAATCGCATTGAGCGCTTCGTCGCTGAGCGACAGATCGACGCGGCCATTGGCCTGAGAAAAGCGTTGCACGAAGGCATGGGCCAGCAGACTGGCATCGCCCGCACGTTCGCGCAGCGCCGGGATATTCACGATCATCTCGGAAAGGCGATAGAACAGGTCTTCGCGAAACGCGCCTTCGACGATGCGCTCGCGCAGATTGCGGTGGGTGGCGCAGATCACCCGCACATCGACCGCGATCTCCTGGCGCCCGCCGACCCGCTCGAAGACCCGCTCCTGCAAAAAGCGCAGCAGCTTGGCCTGCAGGGCCATCGGCAGATCGCCGATCTCATCCAGAAACAGCGTGCCGTGATTGGCGAGCTCAATCTTGCCCGGGGTCTGCTTGGCAGCGCCTGTGAAAGCGCCTTTTTCGTAGCCAAAGAGCTCGGACTCGAGCAGCGCATCCGGGATCGCCGCGCAGTTGATCGCGACAAAGCGCTTGTCGGCGCGCGCAGAGCCAGTGTGAAGCGCGCGGGCCAACACTTCCTTGCCGGTGCCGGAGTCGCCCAGCAGCATGACCGTGGCCTGGGTCGGCGCGAGGCGCTCGATCTGGCGGCAGACCTTGAGCATGCCCGGGTCGCGGGTGATCAGACCGGTAAAGCCCTCCCCGAGTTGCGACTGGCGCAAAAGCCGGTTCTCGTGTTCGAGGTCGGCGACCCGAAAGGCGCGTGCAATCACCAGACCCAGGATGTCGGGCTCAAAGGGCTTGGCAAAGAAATCATAGGCACCCATGCCGATGGCGCGCACCGCATTGGACCGATCGTTCTGGCCGGTGAGCGCGATCACTTTGGTGGTGGGCGCGATCGCCATGACCGACTCGAGGATGCGAAAGCCCTGCTCGGTGGTGTCAGGCGTGGGCGGCAGGCCAAGGTCGAGCGTCATCACCCGCGGCTCGCTGCGGCGAACCGCAGCAAGCGCGCTGTCGTGATCATCGGCAAAGACGATCTCGTACTCATCGAAGCTCCAGCGCATCTGCTTTTGCAGACCCTTGTCGTCTTCGACCATCAGCAGGACCGGACGCTCATCGGACATCAGCAGTCCTCTCGAGGCTTGTCGAGCTTGTCTCGCCATGCACCGGCAGACGGATCGAAAAGCAGCTGCCATGGCCTTCGGTGCTCGCAACTGCCAGCGATCCGCCGATTTCGCGGATGTATTCGCGGCTCTCGAAGGCACCGATCCCCATGCCGTGCTCCTTGGTCGAGCTGAAGGGCTTGAAGAGCTGGGTATCGATGAACTCGCGGCTCATGCCGGCGCCGGTGTCGATCACATTGACCAGCACTTCGCGGCCATCGCGCCTGGCCTCGATGCGCACCGCTCCGCTCGGCGGTGTGGCTTCGATCGCGTTTTGCACCAGATGGCCGATCACCCGCTCCAGGCGGTCGCGATGGGCGACGACCAGAATATCCACAGCCGATGCAGCAACAGTCAGCTCAGGTTGCAAGGCAATTCCTCGTTTCGATTCGACGGCGTCGGCCAGGACATCGGCCAGCATCAGCGGCGCAGGCTGCTCGATCGGCTTGGTGCCAACGCGCAATTGCATCAGCAGACCCTGCATGCGGTCGAGGACATTCTCGACGGTTTCGAGCATATCGCGTTGAAATTCAGGGTTGTCGCGGTGTCGGGCGGCGTTCTTGAGCAACAGTGAGAGCTGGGCGACCAGGTTCTTGAGGTCATGCACGACAAACGCACTCATCCGGTTGAATGAGTCGAACTGGCGGGCCTGCACCAGTTTTTCGACCGCCTGACTCACCGCGAGATAGCCGGCGACCTGACGCCCGGCAGCCTTGAGCACGTCGCGGACTTCCCAGTCGAGGGGGATGCTCGCCGCAGGCTTTTGCAGCTGGGCGATGCCGACCAGCTCGTCATTGAGTTCGAGCGGCACGATCAGCCAAGCCTGCGGATCATCGGCAAGCCAGGCAGGCAGCGTCAGATTGTCAT
>CAIKZV010000450.1 GCA_903831925.1 uncultured Burkholderiales bacterium | reverse complement strand
GGTCATCATCAACAAAGCCGACATCGACCCGGACGCGGCCACCCGCGCACAAGCGCAAATCACCAGCGCGCTGCGCCTGCTCGGTTTGCACGGCAACCCAGAGCGCGCCGGTTGGAACCCGCAGGTGGTGCCCATGAGTGCCTTGAATGGCAGCGGTGTGGCGCAGTTCTGGGATGCGGTGCTGGCGTTTCGCGAACTGCAAACCGGCAGCGGCCGCTTTGCGTCGCGTCGCCAAAGCCAGGCCTTGGCTTGGATGTGGGAGCGCATTGACGCCGGGCTCAAGCAGCGCTTCAATGCCCAACCCGCGCTGGCAGTCTTGCTGCCCCAGCTCAGCGAAGAGGTGCGCGCTGGGCGTCTGCCCGCGTCCACCGCAGCGCGCCTGCTGCTTGAAGCCGGAAGATGATTTCCTTAGATGCCGCTGATCAGCGTGTCCAGCGCAGCCACGATGGTGTGGCTTTGTGCGTTCAGATCCAGCACCGATGGGCCCAGCGCGTGGCTTTCAATCGCGAACAATTGCTGCATCACGACCACGTATTCCACGCCGTCGATCCAAATGCAGGGGTTCAGCCGCTCCACCACGGCGGTCGCCAGGCGGCGGCGTGGAATCACGGGCGCCACCACCCGCGTAGCCATGGGCGAGAGCAGACGGCTCTGAATGTCCAGCACAAAGGGAATCTGGGCTGCCAGCGCATCGTCGAGCAGCATGTGGACATGGTTTTGGCTCATGGCGCATCGGGAATCGTCAGGCCGGACCACAAGCGACCCCGTACCGAATCAGACGGCAGGCCGTTTTCCGCCACATGCTGGTTGTACGCAGCGATCGCCTCTTTGTTGTCTTCTAACCATTGCGCCTCGCGCAGGCGCTTGACTTGGCTGGCCAGCGCCACCTCGAGCACCTGCGAGACATTGACTTTGAGTTCCTTGGCCTGGCGCAGCAAGTCGCCGTTCACGCTCAGATTGACCGGTCTTTTTGTAGCCGTGGATTCGTACGCCATGGTTATTCCTTTGCAAAGGATGCGCAAGTTTTATGCGCATAACCCGAATTTTAGACAGAAAGGCATTCACCATGCAAGAGATTCTTGAACAACTCGAAGCCAAGCGCGAACGGGCGCGACAGGGCGGCGGGCAGCGGCGCATTGACGCGCAGCACGCCAAGGGCAAGCTCACCGCGCGCGAACGCCTGGAGGTTTTGCTCGATGAAGGTACCTTCGAAGAATGGGACATGTTCGTCGAGCACCGCTGCACCGACTTCGGCATGGCCGAGAACACGATCCCCGGTGACGGCGTGGTGACTGGCTACGGCATGATCAACGGGCGCTTGGTTTTTGTGTTCAGCCAGGACTTCACCGTGTACGGCGGCGCGCTGTCAGAGACCCATGCCGAGAAGATTTGCAAGATCATGGACCAGGCCATGAAGGTCGGCGCGCCGGTGATCGGGATCAACGACAGCGGCGGGGCCAGGATCCAGGAAGGGGTGAATTCCCTGGCAGGATATGCCGAGATCTTCATGAGGAACATTGCAGCTTCAGGCGTCGTACCGCAGATCTCGGCTATTTTCGGCCCCTGCGCGGGTGGGGCGGTGTACTCCCCTGCCCTGACCGATTTTGTGGTGATGAGTGAAAATTCAAGCTACATGTTTGTGACGGGCCCCAAGGTAACCAAGACGAGATCG
>CAIKZV010000449.1 GCA_903831925.1 uncultured Burkholderiales bacterium | reverse complement strand
GCATAGACGCGGTCGAAGTCGGCTTCGCTGACTTCCAGCAACGGCTGGTTTCGGTGCGAGACACCGGCATTGTTGACCACGATGTCGAGGCCGCCGAAGTGGGTTTTTGCGGCGTGCAGCAGTCCTTGCACATCCGGGCCGCTCGAGACATCGCCGTAGGCAAAATGGGCCTCACCGCCGGCCTTGCGGATGGCAGTGGCCACCCGCTCGCCGGCCTCGCGCGCCACGTCATTGACCAATACCCGTGCGCCCTCGAGCGCAAATCGGGTGGCGATGCCTTCGCCGAAGCCCGATCCCGCGCCGGTCACCAGCGCGATCTTTCCTTGCAGTCTCATGGTGTGGTTCCTCCTGGTTGATCTTTGATTGCGGTCCTGCCAAGCCACGCTCAACCGTGGCGCAGGGCCACCGTCTTGAGGCGGGTAAAGCCATAGAGGGCTTCGAATCCCTTTTCCCGGCCATGCCCGCTGTGGCGAACACCACCGAAGGGCAACTCGACCCCGCCCCCTGCACCGTAATTGTTGATGAAGACCTGACCGGCTTCGAGTCGCCTGGCCATCCGGAACTGACGGGCACCGTCGCGCGTCCAGACGCCTGCCACCAGACCGTAAGGCGTTCCGTTGGCCAGTGCGACCGCCTCGTCCTCGCCGTCGAAGGCCGCCGCTGACAGCACCGGACCGAAGACCTCGTCCTGCCACAGCCGGCTTGCCGGCGGCACATCTCGAAACAGCACCGGTGCCTGGTAGTAGCCCTTTGCCGGTGCCTCGTCGACCACTTCGCCCTGAGCCATGATCGGGATGCCATCGGCCTGGGCATCGGAGAGGAAGTCCCAGACGCGCTGCTGCTGCTTGCGGTTGACCAGTGGTCCCAGATCGAGATCGAGATCGGCAGGGCCGGCACGCAACTGCGAAAACGCTTGCGCAAGCCGCTCCAGCAGCGGTTCGTAAATCGAGCGCTCAATCAGCACGCGGCTGCCGGCCGAACAGGTCTGCCCGGCGTTCTGGATGATCGCGCCGACCAGCATCGGCATCGCCGCATCAAGGTCGGCATCGGCAAAGACCAGTTGCGGCGACTTGCCGCCGAGCTCGAGCGTCACCGGACAGTGATGCGAGGCGCCGGCCATGGCGACGCGCTTGCCGGTGTCGGGCGAGCCGGTGAACGAGATATGGTCGATGCCGGGATGTTCGGCCAATGCCTGTCCGGCCTCTGCGCCCAGTCCGGTGACGATGTTCAGCGCACCGGCAGGAAAGCCGACTTCGGCGGCCAGCGCCGCGACCCGCAGCAAGGACAGGCAGCCGTCTTCCGCCGGTTTGACGACGCAGGCATTACCTGCCGCCAGGGCCGCACCCACCGATCGCCCGAAGATCTGCATCGGATAGTTCCAGGGAATGATGTGGGCGGTCACGCCGTGCGGCTCGCGGATCGTCAGAACCGTGTAGCCCTCCTGGTAGGGAATCGTCTGGCCGTGCACTTTGTCGGCCGCGCCGCCATAAAACTCGAGATAGCGCGCCAGTGCGAGCACGTCGGCCCGCGCCTGCTTGAGCGGCTTGCCGGTGTCGGTCGACTCGATGCCCGCGAGTTCATCCTGATTGGCCAGGATCGCCTCGGCCCAGCGAGTCAGCATGCGGCCGCGCTCGAGCGCGCTCAGGCGGCCCCACGGGCCGGCAAAGGCCTCGCGTGCTGTCGCGACGGCAGCGTCGATGTCGGCGCGATTGCCGCGGGCGATCCGGGCAAAGGTCTCTCCGCTTGACGGGTTGAGCACCGGCAGCGTCTCGCCCGAGAGCGTGCTCACCCACTGGTTGCCGATGAAGTGGGCGTTGTGCGTCATCGATGGCAGCATGAGGGGCGATGTCCTGAGAAGAAGTGATGTCGGGCGCGATGCCGGTGATCGTGTCTGTTGGCGCAATTATCAGCCAAGGTGCCGCGCGAATTGCCGGTCAGGCGTCGATGCGCTGATAAACTCCCGCCCGCGGCTCCCTCCCACCGCTCAGAGGCCAATTACTATGAATCTCGATCGCGTCGACTCCGGTCGCGACATCCCCAATGACTTCAACGTCATTATTGAAATCCCGATGAATTCCGATCCGATCAAGTACGAGGTCGACAAGGCGACCGGCGCACTCTTTGTCGATCGCTTCATGATGACCGCGATGCATTACCCGTGTAACTACGGCTATGTGCCCCATACCATCGCGGCTGACGGTGATCCGATCGACATCCTGGTGGTGACGCCTTATCCGATCGGCATCGGCGCGGTGGTGCGCTGCCGCGCGGTGGGTCTGCTCAAGATGGAAGACGACGGCGGCATCGACCCCAAGGTGCTGGCCGTGCCGATCGACAAAGTTCTTCCGCTCTACAAGCATTGGCGCAGCCATTCCGATCTGCAGCCCGAACGCCTGCTGCAGATCCAGCATTTCTTTGAGCACTACAAGGATCTCGAGCCCGGAAAGTGGGTCAAGGTCCTGGGATGGGGCAGTGTCGACGAGGCTGCCGATGTGATGCGGGCGTCGATCGAGCGCTTCAACTCTGCGAAGGAAAAGCCCCACTTTTAAGGGGCGTGCGTTCATTGAGTTCGTCGAGATAGGCGTCGACACCGCCTGTCTCGCGCTCGAGGAATCGCTCGATGGCATCCGCAAAGGCGGGATGCGCCAGCCGATGGTACGAGCAGGTCGGCACCGGCAGGAAGCCGCGAGCCATCTTGTGTTCGCCTTGCGCGCCGCCCTCGAAGCGCTTGAGACCGTTGGCGATCGCCCATTCGAGCGGCGCGTAATAGCTCGCCTCGAAATGCAGGCAGGGCACATGTTCGAGTGCGCCCCAGTAGCGACCATAGATGGCATTGGCGTCGCGCATCAATAGCGCGGCTGCGATCGGTTGACCATCCCGACTGGCTCGTGCCATGAGCAGCGCCTCGGGCATGGTCCGGGCAAGCTCCAGGAAAAACGCCCGGTTCAGATAAGGCGTGGAGTGGTGCTGGGCATAGGTAGTCCGGTAGCAGCGCGAAAAGAAAGCCCAGTCGGCGTCCGAGATTGCCTCGCCTTCAAGCATCTCGACCACCACCCCGGCTTCGGCCACCTTGCGCCGCTCGGCGCGGATCTTCTTGCGCTTGGGCTGCGACAGATCACCTAGAAAAGCCTCGAAATCGGGCCAACCGGCGTTCATCCAGTGGAATTGGACACCCTGACGCCGCATCATTCCGGCCGCTTCGAGTGCGCTGGCATCAGCGCTTTCGGGGAACAGCACATGCAGGCCGGACACGCCCAGCCGATCGGTTTCTGCGATCAGCGCCTCGACCAGCAGGGTCCGCGCCCGATCATCGCGGGCCAGCAGCCGTGGTCCCGGTACCGGCGTGAAGGGCACGGCGACCAGTGCCTTGGGGTAGTAGGGCAGCCGATTGCGGTGATAGGCATCGGCCCATGCCCAGTCGAAAACATACTCGCCGTAGGAGTGGGCCTTGAGATACATCGGGGCAGCCGCGACCAGACGGCCAGCGGCGTCATCGATGCACACCATGTGCTGGTGCCAGCCCGATTCGCCGCCGACACAGCCGGTGTTCTGCAGCGCTGACAGAAAGGCATGCCGGGTGAACGGACCGATGCCGGCGAGCTGATCCCACTGGACAGCGTCAACCTGCGCAAGATCGGTGACGACACGCATGCAATAATCCCCAGATCCTGATGCTCTTTCGGATTCGCTCATGCCCACCCGGGTTGCAAGTGCCCAACTCAATCAGATCATCGGTGACTTCGACGGCAACCGCAGCCGGATCGCTGACGCCGCGCAACAGGCTCACCTGGCGGGTGCCCAGATTCTGGTCACCCCCGAGTTGTCGCTCACCGGATATCCGCCTGAAGACCTGCTGCTGCGGGGCTCATTCTATGACAGGACGGGTGATGCGATGGCCGCGCTCGCGCGTCAGTCCCTCGACTGGCCTGGCTTGCATCTCGTGGTTGGCCACCCCGTCTCGCGAGACGGGCGTCGCTATAACGCGGCATCGGTGATCCATGCCGGGCAGGTGATCGGCGAATACCACAAGCGCGAATTGCCGAATTACGGCGTCTTCGATGAGCGCCGATATTTCGAATCGGGCTCGCAACCGCTGGTTTTCAAGGTCGGTGAGATCACCTTCGGCGTCGTCATCTGCGAGGATTTCTGGTTTTCGGCAGCGCCTGCTGCGGCGCGTGCGGCCGGTGCTCAGGTGCTCCTTGCGCCTAACGCCTCGCCCTATCACCTCGACAAGCAGCATCAGCGCATGGACATCGTGCGCGAGACGGTCTGTGGGCAAGGCATGTCGATCGTGCTGTCGAGCCTGGTCGGCGGACAGGACGAACTCGTCTTCGACGGCATGTCCTTTGCACTGAACGCCGATGGCGCCCTTGCCGCACAGGGGCGGGCGTTCGAGCCCGACCTGCTGCTGGTCGATGTCGATACCGAGGGGCGGCTGTCCGGGTCGATCGAGCCGCAGCCGGCATTCGAGGCACAGGTCTATTCGGCGCTGGTGCTGGGCGTGCGCGATTATCTCGGCAAGAACGGTTTTCCCGGCGCGATCATCGGTCTGTCGGGCGGTGTCGATTCGGCGCTGACGCTGGCGATTGCGGTCGATGCCATCGGTGCCGACAAGGTGCGCGCGGTGATGATGCCGTCGCCCTACACCGCTGATATTTCCTGGATCGATGCGCGCGACATGGCTGCACGCGTGGGTTGCCGCTATGACGAGATTCCGATCGAGCGATGCTTCGAGGCCTTTCTCGGCACGCTCGAAGGCGAATTCGCCGGTCGCGAACCCGACACCACCGAGGAGAACCTGCAGGCCCGTATCCGCGGCACCCTGCTGATGGCGCTCTCGAACAAGTTCGGGTCGATCGTGCTCACCACCGGCAACAAATCCGAGATGGCGGTTGGTTATTCGACGCTCTACGGTGATCTGGCCGGCGGCTTCGCGGTCATCAAGGATATTGCCAAGACCCTGGTCTATCGGCTCTGCGAGTATCGCAACAGCGTATCGCCGGTGATCCCCGAGCGGATCATCACGCGAGCGCCTAGCGCCGAACTGCGCCCCGACCAGACCGATCAGGATTCGCTGCCGCCCTACGATCAGCTCGACGGGATCGTGAAGCACTACATGGAAGAGGACATGTCGGTCGAGGCGATCATCGCGGCCGGCTATCCGCGCGACGCGGTCCTGAAGGTGGTCAGACTGATGCGGATCAGCGAATACAAGCGCCGCCAGTCACCGGTCGGGATTAGAGTGACGCATCGGGCTTTCGGTCGAGACTGGCGCTATCCGATCACCTCACGGTTTCGCGACTGAACAAGTCAACAAGGGAAAAGGGACTGCCATGAAACAGATCACCGCCATCATCAAGCCGTTCAAGCTCGACGAGGTGCGCGAGGCACTCGGGCAGGTCGGCGTCAGTGGGTTGACCGTCACCGAGGTGAAGGGTTTCGGGCGCCAGCGCGGCCACACCGAACTCTATCGGGGCGCTGAGTACGTCGTCGATTTCCTGCCGAAAGTGAAGGTCGAAGTCGTGGTCGCTGACGAGGCCCTCGATGCAGCAATCGAGGCGATCATCGGTGCCGCCAAAACCGGTCGCATCGGCGACGGCAAGATCTTCGTGACGTCAGTCGAGCAGGTCATCCGGATTCGAACCGGCGAAGTCGACAACGAGGCTATCTGATCTCGGCAGGCCTGAAAAGCCTTCGAAAACCGCGGATCAGCCAGCTCATTAGTATCACGACCAGCACCAGAAAAATCGCCAGCAGCACCAGAAACACTTCCGGATGCTGCACCGCAAGCCAGCTGCCGCCCACCACCGCGGCGTCTTCGGTCAATGACAGGGCAAGGTTTGAAAACGGTTCCGGCGAGGTGTTGGCGGCCGCCCGGGCGCCAGCCTTGGAAAAATGCGTCGCCGCGGTCAGCGAGCCGCCCAGCACGGCGGCCGCCAGCGTTGCCGCCGAGCTCGAATCACCGAACACTGCAGCGGCAAGCGCAGCACCCGCCGGAATCCGGATGAAGGTCTGAAGGCTGTCCCAGACACTGTCGAGCCAGGGCAGTTTGTCGGCAAAGAGCTCGACCGTGGCCATGAATCCGGCGGCGGTCAGCACCAATGGGCTGGTCATCAGCTCAAGGTGCTCGGGCAAGGCAAACCATCCGAAGCGCCCGGCCAGGCCAAGCCCGAACATCACCAGATAGAGCCGAAGTCCGGCGCCCCAGGCCAGTGCGCCGGCCAAAGCCAGATCGGGAAGGTGCTGCTGCAGGGTCTGCATCATGGCGGTTTATCGCTTTCGGGCTTTGGAGGCGGGCGGGCGAAGCAGAACGATCAGCGCGCCACTGCCGCCGTCGGCAGGAGCCGCCTGGCAAAAGGCCAGCACCTCGTTGCGCTGGGCCAGCCACTTGAGCACTTTGCCCTTGAGCACCGGTTCCTTGTTGATCGATCCGAGCCCCTTGCCGTGGATCACGCGGATGCAGCGCCGCTCCCGCTTCATGCAGTCGGCCAGATAGCTCACCAGCACCTCACGCGCTTCATCGACCCGCAAGCCATGCAAGTCGATCTGGCCCTGCAGAACCCAGTGGCCCCGTCGCAGGCGGCGGACCACATCTGCACCCACGCCCGGCCTGCGAAACGACAGGTCGCCGTCGGTGTCGAGCAGGCGATCGATGTCGATCTCGTCGCTGATCGATTCGGCCAGCGCGCACAGCTCGTCTTGTTCGAACTGACGGGCGACCGGCTCCAGTGCTGCCTGCGGCGGATCGACACGACCGGTGGGGGCCAGCGGCACGGCATCGCCGACGCTGTTGCGAAACAGATGCGCCTCGCGTTCGCGCTGTTCGCGCTCAAGGCGGGCCAGCGCCGCGGCTTGCGCCTGACGCTGTGCCTCGTCCCGAAGCGCGTCGCGAAACGCCGCGAGATCGGCGAGTCCGGACGCGAGACTTTGCTTTGGCATCGTCGGTCTGCGCGTCAGCGATCCGATCAGCCCTGTTCGTCCTGGCTCTCGAGCCAGCGCTGGGCATCCAGGGCGGCCATGCAGCCGGTGCCGGCACTGGTGATGGCTTGCCGGTAGACATGGTCCTGGACATCGCCGGCCGCGAAGACGCCATCGACGCTGGTCATGGTGGCATTGCCCTGCAGACCGCCACGGGTGAGGATGTAGCCGCCCTCCATCTTCAGCTGTCCTTCGAAGATGCCGGTATTCGGCTGATGGCCGATCGCAATGAACACGCCGTGCAGGGTTTTGTCTTCGGTCTGGCCCGACTGGACATTGCGGATGCGCATGCCGGTCACGCCCGATGCATCGCCCAGCACCTCATCAAGCACGCTGTGCCAGCGCACGTCGACCTTGCCGGTGGCGGCCTTCGCCATCAGTTTGTCGATCAGGATGGCCTCGGCCTTGAACCGGTCGCGGCGATGCACCACGGTCACCTTGCTGGCAATGTTCGACAGGTAGAGCGCTTCTTCGACGGCGGTGTTGCCGCCGCCGATCACCGCCACCTCCTGATTCTTGTAGAAGAAGCCGTCGCAGGTCGCGCAGCCCGAGACGCCTTTGCCCATGAAGGCGGTTTCCGAATCGAGACCCAGGTATTTAGCCGACGCGCCGGTCGCGATGATCAGGGCATCGCAGGTGTAGGTGCCTGAATCGCCGATCAGCTTGAAGGGACGCGTACCGAGCTCGACCGTGTTGATCTGGTCGAAAATGAATTCGGTATCGAAGCGCTCGGCATGTTCGTGAAAGCGCTGCATCAGTTCGGGGCCCTGGACGCCTTTGGCGTCGGCCGGCCAGTTGTCGACATCGGTGGTCGTCATCAGCTGGCCGCCTTGTGCCAGCCCTGTCACAAGAACCGGCTTGAGATTGGCGCGGGCGGCGTAGACCGCAGCGGTGTAGCCGGCCGGCCCCGAACCCAGGATGATCAGACGGCAATGTTTGACAGCGCTCATTTCAGGCCCCTGGAGTGTGCGACTATGTTAAAAAACAGTACGTTGGACACGTCACTTCAAGCATATCCTTGGATTTTGACTGAAGCTCGTGCAAAATCATACAAGCTAGCGTTGTCGTAACCGTCGTCGCACCAGTCTATTCAAGCACCAACCGGAGTCTCCATGGCCCACGAAGACATCAAGGCGTTTCTCAAGCGCGTGCCTCTTTTTTCCAGCCTCGGGGAGCGTCAACTCGACGCTCTGGCATCCGGGACGGTGCGGCGCACCTTTGCCAGAGGTCGTCTGATCGTTGCCGAAGGCGAGGCGTCTCAGTCGCTTTACATTCTGCTGTCGGGGCGCGCGAAGGTGCAGCGCTCCGATTCCGAAGGCAAGGAGGTGATCCTGGCGATCGTCGGAGCCGGTGAGTGCATCGGCGAGATGAGCCTGATTGATGACGCGCCCAGATCGGCGAGCGTC
>CAIKZV010000448.1 GCA_903831925.1 uncultured Burkholderiales bacterium | reverse complement strand
GGGGTGGGCAATGCCTCGATCCTGGTGCTGCGTCAGGTGGCCAATGCGCTCGGTGCGCCGCTGGCTGAACTCATCGGCGACGAGACCACCGCCACAGCAGAAGGGCTGCTGGTTCGGGAGCTGCTGCGCGGGCGCAGCGAGGACGACCTGCGGCGAGCGCGGCTGGCCCTCGGCGAACTGTTCGGCGTCGCCGGTCACCCGGCTGCGCGCAGCGCCCGGATCGCCCTGATCGGACTGCGGGGTGCCGGCAAGTCGACGCTCGGGCAGATGCTGGCCGATCAGCTCGGGGTGCGGTTCATGGAGCTGAATCGCGAAGTCGAGCGCATGGCGGGCTGCGATCTCGACGAGATCCACAACCTGCTGGGTGTGGCCGCCTATCGCCGCTATGAGCGCCGTGCACTCGAAGCGACGCTTCAGGACCATCCCAGGCTGGTCATTGCCGCGCCAGGGGGCATCGTCTCGGATCCGGCGAGCTTCAATCTGCTGCTGTCGCACTGCTTTACCGTCTGGATCAAGGCATCGCCGCAGGAGCATATGCAGCGCGTGATGGCGCAGGGTGATTTGCGTCCGATGGCCGGAAACCGCGAGGCCATGGAGGATCTGCGGCGCATCCTGGAGGGGCGGGCGGCGCTGTATGCCCGAGCAGATCTGCAGATCGATACCAGCGGTCGCACGCTGGAGGAGGCCTTCCGGTTGTTGCGCGAGGGCTTGCGGGATGCCATCGGTCCGGATGATGATGCGTGATATGCAATAAAGTGCGTTCAGGTGCTTGACATGATCTGAATGGGCAGTATGATGCATATCGACGGCGACGGTGTAGGTGAAAAATCTTGCATTCGGCCAGTCAACGACTACCCTACAGGAGACCTTTTGTGAATGCTCCGCTTGCTCCCGAGCTTGTCCGCGTCGATTACCGGACCGAGCCTTCCCGTTATTGCCACTGGTCATTGAGCGTTGACGGTCCGGTGGCCACGCTGGCCATGGATGTTGATGAGACCGCCGGCCTGCGGCCCGGCTACCAGCTCAAGCTCAACAGCTACGACCTCGGTGTCGACATCGAACTGCATGACGCGCTCAACCGGATCCGCTTCGAGCATCCGACGGTCCGCACGGTGGTGATTACCAGTTTGAAGGAGCGCATCTTCTGTTCGGGCGCCAACATCTTCATGCTTGGCGTCTCGGGCCATGCCTGGAAGGTCAACTTCTGCAAGTTCACCAACGAGACCCGCAACGGCATCGAAGACAGCAGCCGTCACTCGGGCTTGCGCTTTCTGGCGGCGGTCAATGGCGCCTGCGCCGGCGGCGGCTATGAGCTGGCGCTGGCCTGCGATCAGATCCTGCTGGTCGACGACCGGTCTTCGTCGGTCTCGCTGCCCGAGGTGCCCCTGCTGGGCGTGCTGCCCGGAACCGGCGGCCTCACCCGACTGACCGACAAGCGCCATGTTCGCCACGATCTGGCCGACGTTTTTTGCACCACCACTGAGGGCGTGCGCGGCCAGAAGGCGGTCGACTGGCGTCTGGTTGATGCGCTGGCCAAGCCGGCAGTCTTTGCGCGGTCGGTGAGCGAACGCGCCCTCGAGATGGCCGCCACCAGCGATCGGCCGGCCCAGGCGCAGGGCGTCGCCCTCACGCCGCTCGAGGTCGCTTATGGCGACGACGGTCTGCGCTACCGCCATGTGCGGGTCGAGATCGATCGCATCCGCCGGACCGCGACCTTCACGGTCACGGCTCCCGCTTCGGCGCAGCCCGATACGCCGGAGGCGATCGTTGCGGCGGGGGCAGGCTGGTGGCCGCTGGCCATGGCGCGCGAACTCGACGACGCGATCCTGCAGATGCGCACCAACGAAGCCGAGATCGGCACCTGGCTGCTCAAGACCGAAGGCGATGCGGCAGCGGTGCAGGCGGTCGATGCCACGCTCATCGCGCATCAGGATCACTGGCTGGTGCGCGAGACCATCGGCCTGATGCGGCGCACTTTCTCGCGACTCGATGTGTCCTCGCGCTCGCTCTTCGCGCTCGTCGAGCCGGGCTCCTGCTTTGCGGGCAGTCTGCTTGAGCTCGCGCTGGCCTGCGATCGCATCTACATGCTGGCCTTGCCCGACGATGTGGCGCGCGCGCCCACGATCGCCGTGGGTGAGGTCAACGTCTCCTTCTATCCGATGGCGACCGACCAGTCGCGTCTGGCCCGCCGCTTCTATGAAGAGTCGCCTGCACTCGATGCGGTCCGTGCCCTGATCGGTTCGTCGCTGGATGCCGATGCTGCCATGGCAGCCGGCCTGGTCACCTTCGCTCCCGACGATATCGACTGGGCCGACGAAGTGCGCATCGCAATCGAGGAGCGGGCGGCGATGTCGGCCGATGCGCTCACCGGCCTGGAGGCCAATCTGCGCTTCAATGGCACCGAGACCATGGCCACCCGCATCTTCGGACGCCTGACCGCCTGGCAGAACTGGATCTTCAACCGGCCCAATGCGGTCGGCGACAAGGGTGCGCTC
>CAIKZV010000447.1 GCA_903831925.1 uncultured Burkholderiales bacterium | reverse complement strand
GGTGAGGGCGCGGCGCAGGTTGTCGTCGGTGCCGATGGCGATGTCTTCGGTCCAGTGCAGACGGAACACTTCGCGGGTAAACGCATCGCACCAGCCCTGCATCGCGGCGAGCGTGCCGATGCGGGCGGTGATGAGGGTATTGGGCGGATAGACCGTGGGCTTGCGATAAGGCAGGCCATAAGCCTGCGCCCGGCGCGACAGATCGCGCCACATGTAGTCGAGCTTGGGCGGATTGCCGAGGAAAGGGCCCTGCGCCATGCCACGATCCTTGAGCAGCGGCCCGAGCAGGAAGGGCCGCCAGTCGACCACGACGCCGGCTTGCGCGGCCAGGGCATCGATGCGGGCCACCGTCAGATAGCTGTAGGTGCTGCCGTATTCGAACCAGAAAATCATTCTGCGCATGCTCTGACTCATCTCGCCTCGCCTGTGAAAGTCGCCTGTGGCCGCTGTTGCTGCGTTGCCGTGTCGGGCAAGCGCCGGTATTGTATGGCTGATCCTTCGGAGTACCCGCCTTGTCGAATGCCGTAACGCCCACCCCTGTCCCGTTCAAGGACCGTTTCTTCGAGGACTACCCGGTCGGCGAAATCGCCGAGTTCGGGGACTATCCGATCACCGAGGCCGAGATTCTGGCCTTCGCTGCCCAGTACGATCCGCAACCGTTTCACCTCGATCAGGCGGCCGCCACCGGCTCGATCTACGGCGGCCTGATCGCCAGCGGCTGGATGACCGCCAGCGTCGCCATGCGCATGATGGTCGATCACTACATCTCGCCGCGCTCGAGCATGGGCTCGCCCGGCATCGACGAGCTGCGCTGGATGCGTCCGGTTCGCCCGGGCGACCGGCTGCGGCTGCGCGTGAGCGTTCTGGATGCCCGCGCCTCACAGTCGAAGCCCGACCGCGGCATGGTGCAGTTCCTGGAAGAAGTGGTGAACCAGGAAGGCACGACGGTCATGACGCTCAAGGGCTTCGGCATGTACGCCAGGCGCCCGACGGCCTGAGATCGACAAGCCCTGACATCGGCTGCCTGAAACAGGCTGCAGGCGCCGCTCGCGCGCCTGCGCAGCAATGTGCCCCCCGCGCGGTCTGTGCTCAGACAGGCGATGCGGGTTCGGGCCAGGCCGCTTGCGCAGGACGCAGCGTCTCGAGCAGGCGAGCGAGCCTGAGCACACCGAGATCGTCGAATCGCTGCCCGATGACCTGCACGCCGATCGGCAGCCCTTCGGCTGAGGCCTGCCAGTTGATCGACGCTGCCGGCTGCTCGCTCATGTTGTAGGCGACCGTGAAGGCGATGTGCGCGAGCGCATTGCGCGGATCATTGTTCGGGCTGTGGTGTTCGGCCGGATAGGCCAGCACCGGCGCGGTTGGCGAGAGCACAAAGTCGAAACCGGCCACCGCGCGCACCGCCGCTTCGCGCATCGCCGTGATCTGCATGTAAGCCGCCATGACATCGCGGCCACTGAAGCCATCGGCACGCCAGGTCGACCACTCGAGGATGAAGGGCAGCACCGATGCACGCTGCTCGGCGCTCATCGAAGCGACGTCGAGATTGGATCGGGCCTCGAAAAACGCGCAAACGCCATCGAGCATCCCGGGCGTGAGGAAGGAGGCCAGCGGCTCGACGATCGCACCGGCTGCCTCGAGCGCGCCGGCCGCCGACGCCAGCGCGGCACTGACCTGCGGATCGACCGGCAGACCGGCTTTCATGTCGGCAATCAGGCCGATGCGCAAGCCCCTGGCCGCAAGGCCTTCAAGCTGCGCCGCATAGTCGAGCGGCTGATGCGGCAGGCACATCCAGTCGCGCCGGTCGGCACCGGCGATCACCGACATCAGCATGGCCGAATCGCGCACGCTGCGGGTCATCGGCCCGGCCACGCGACCCAGGTAGGGCGGATCGATCGGCACGCGACCGAAACTCGGCTTGAGCCCGAAGATGCCGCAGTGATTTGCCGGCAGACGCACCGACCCGCCGATGTCGGTGCCCACATGCAAAGGCCCGTATCCGGCGGCGGCCGCCGCACCCGCCCCTGATGAGGATCCGGCCGGATTGAGATCGAGGCGCCAGGGATTGCGGGTGGTGCCATGAAAGGACGAGCGGCCTGACGAGAGCATGCCCAGATCGGGCATCGTGGTCTTGCCGATCAGCACCGCACCGGCCTCGCGCAGTCGCGATGGCACCGGCGAATCATGGCCCTTGGGCGTGCGATCGCCGGCCGAGGTGCCGATCGGCGCCGGATCCCCAGTCGTGTAGAGGTTCTCCTTGAGGGTCACCGGCACACCGTCGATCGGCGACAGGGGCGCGCGGTCGCGCCAGCGCAGCAGTGAGCGATGCGCCTGGGCGAGCGCCGACTCGCGATGAATCCTGTACATCGCGTTGAGGAGAGGCTCACAGGCGTCGATGCGCTTGAGCACCGCCTCGGTGGCCTCGACTGGCGACAGCGAACCGGCGGCAAAACCGGCTGACAATTCATGGGCTGAGAGTTGATCGAGCTGGCTCATTCGGGGTTCCGGCAAGGTGCGTGAAAGGGTCGGCACGCAGGGCAGCGGACAGACGCTGCAGCGAGCCGTTTCACGACTATGACAGACCGTGGCCGATCGGGGCGAGCGTCGTCGGGCGACCCGGGCGCACGGGTCGTGCTGCAAGCGGCGATAGAATGACGCCAGTC
>CAIKZV010000446.1 GCA_903831925.1 uncultured Burkholderiales bacterium | reverse complement strand
GCCTCTCCACCGAAGGCAGGCTCTACACCTGCCTGTTCGCCGCAGCCGGTCACGATCTGCGAGGACTGCTGCGCGGTGGCGCCAGCGACGCCCAACTGGCCGGTGCCATCGCTCATCTCTGGCAATCCCGCGATGACCGATACTCGGAGATCCGGTCGTCACAGACCCAGGGTCTGAAAACAATCGAAATGAGCTACATCGGCGGCTGATTGCTGCAGCCCGACCAGCCATGACGCCGATCGAACTGAGTCGCCAGGCACGCCCGGTCACCACCACGGTCGACGCAATCAACGAACGGGGTGAGGTCGTTCCAACCCCGATCGCAGGCGAACATCCGCTGACGGTGTATCTCGACAAGCGCGAACTCGTTACCCTCATGACCCTGGGCGATGCGCCCGAACACCTTGCCCTCGGCTGGCTTCGCAACCAGCGCATCCTCGGCTCGATCGACGCGATTGCCGCTGTTCAGGTCGACTGGGAGACCGACTCGGTCGCGATCACCAGCCGCAGTCTGCGCGATCGCGGGGTGAGCATCTGGGACCTCGGCGCCGACACGCCGCTGTCGCAAGGACTCGATGAACGCATGCGCCATCGAACCGTCACCACCGGCTGCGGACAAGGCACGGTCTTCGGCGATCTGATGGATGACATCGACAGGCTGCGCCTGCCCGCGGGCCCGATCGTCACCGACGCCACGCTGATGGCGGTGATGGATCAGGTCCGCCGGATGGAGTCGATCTACAAGGTCGCCGGCGCAGTCCACGGTTGCGCCTTGCTGGCGAATGCCACGCCTGATGTCAGCACAGATCCAGGCCTTGACCCCGGACCAAGGATGCTGCGTTTTGTCGAAGATGTCGGCCGGCACAACGCGGTAGACGCGATCGCCGGCTGGATGTGGCTGGAGGGCGTCGACGGCAGCGACAAGATCTTCTACACCACCGGACGGCTGACCTCTGAGATGGTCATCAAATGCGCCCAGATGGGCATCGCCGTGCTGCTGTCGCGATCGGGTCTGACCGGCATGGGACATGCCATCGCGCTAAAGACCGGCATCACCCTGATCGGCCGTTGCCAGGGGCGACACTACCTGCTTTTCACCGGCGCGCAGCGCTTTGTTCGCCATGGCCTCGAGCGTTGAGGCAGAGCTGTCGGGCCCGGGCACGCCTGATCCGCGCAGGCCGGGCATCGCATGGCCGGCAGCGATTGCGCGTGCCGACATCACCGGGATCGTCCTGGCAGGGGGGCTCGGACGACGCATGAGTGCCGATGGCCAGGGTGTCGACAAGGGCCTGCAACGCTTTCGCGGCCTCCCGATGGCGGCTCATGCGATCGAGCGCCTCAGGCCGCAGGTGGGCGTGCTGGCGATCAACGCCAATCGCAATGCCGATCGCTGGGCGACGTTTGGCCTGCCGGTTATTGGCGATCGCATCGCCGGCTTCGCCGGACCGCTGGCCGGCCTTCATGCCGCGATGGACTTTGCGACAACACCCTGGGTGATGACCGTGCCCTGCGACTCCCCCTTTCTGCCTGCCGATCTGGTCATCCGTCTCGCGCAAGCCGCCGCCGATGCCGATGCGCAGGTCGCCGTGGCCCGCACAGGCGACCAGCCGCATCCGGTCTTTGCCCTGGTGCAACGCTCGCTAGAACCCAATCTCAGCGCCTTTCTGGCGAGCGGCCGGCGCCGCATCGATGCCTGGTATGCGCCCTTGCGGGTCGCGCAGGTCGACTTCCTCGACGCGGATGCCTTCGTCAACCTCAATACCGCAGAAGAATTGCGTCAATTCGAGACAGGTCAGCCCGAATGACACATGCCGAGACACTCGCCGGCGTCGTCAGCAGCCTTGCCGACTTCGATCCTCACGCTTTGCCGGTCGCGCTGGCACGCGACGCGA
The DNA here is from genome assembly GCA_903831925.1 of uncultured Burkholderiales bacterium. GTDB lineage: Bacteria > Pseudomonadota > Gammaproteobacteria > Burkholderiales > Burkholderiaceae_E > UBA4615. The sequence continues at coordinate 5,009 of CAIKZV010000446.1, read as the reverse complement.
TTGAACGCTTCATCACCCCGATCGACAGCCTCGAGCTCGTGCCACTGCGCCGCGCGCTCGATCGCGTGCTGGCGCGCGATGTGATCTCGCCGATCGATGTGCCGGCCCACGACAACGCCGCGATGGACGGCTGGGCCGTGCGCTATGCCGATCTCGATGCCGACAGCCCCAAGGCCTTCGAACAGATCGGCACAGCGCTGGCCGGCAAGCCCTTTGCAGGCAGGGTCACGACGAATCAGACCGTTCGAATCATGACCGGTGCGGTGATGCCCGCCGGTTGCGACACCGTCGTGATTCAGGAGCTGGTTGCCACAGACGGCCAGCGAATCATCATCCCACCTCGCCAGAAATCGGATCAGCATCCAGGGCAACATCCGGATCAACAACAGGGCCAGCATCGGCGACTGCGGGGCGAAGATCTGAGTGCCGGCAAGCCGGCCCTGTCAGCCGGGCGCCTGCTGGGGCCGACCGAACTGGGGCTTCTGGCATCGCTGGGCATCGCCGAGATTCCGGTTCAACGACGCCTGCGCGTGGCTTTTTTCTCAACCGGTGATGAACTGCGGTCGATCGGCGAGCCGCTCGATCCCGGATGCGTCTACGACAGCAATCGATTTACGCTGATCGGCATGCTGACTCGCCTTGGCGTGGAACTCATCGATCTCGGCGTCGTGCCCGATTCACCGCAAGCGCTTGAAGCGGCAGTGCGTGATGCAAGCCGGCAGGCCGACGCCATCGTGTCCTCGGGCGGCGTGTCGGTGGGCGAAGCCGACTACACCCGGGACATCATGAATCGCCTTGGCGAAGTTGCCTTCTGGACAATCGCGATGCGCCCTGGCCGGCCAATGGCGTTCGGGCGCATCGGCCAGGCCAGCTATTTCGGCCTGCCAGGCAATCCGGTGGCGGTCATGATTACCTTTCTGTTTTTCGTGCGCGACGCGCTTATCCGCCAGTCGGGCGCCACCCCGCGCCCTGTCCTGCCGGTGCCGGTTCGCAGCACGATGGCGATTCGCAAGAAGGCCGGTCGCACCGAATATCAACGGGCGATTGCGCAGATCGGTGATGACGGTGTGCTGCAGGCGCGCCTGACCGGCAGCCAGGGCTCGGGCGTACTGCGCTCGATGAGCGAGGCGAATTGTTTGCTGGTGCTGCGCCACGACCAGGGCGATATCGCCAGCGGCGATCGTGTCGATGCGATGCTGTTCGACGGGCTAATCTGACGACAGAGGCACTGACGACAGGGGCTACGGCGCCAGAGGCTGATCCGACACCAGCCAGCCATCGCGATCGGCATAAATGATCGCGCCCGGCGTGATGATTACCCCGGCAAAGCTCAGCACAACATCACGTTCGCCCAGGCCACGCTTGGCACTGCGACGCGGCACCAGATGCAGCGCCCGCACCCCGAAGCTGCAGGCATCGAGTTCATCGGCATCGCGCACACCGCCATTGACGATCGAGCCACGCCAGCCGTTGTCCTGACCGAGTTTTGCAAGGTTTCCGCCAACCAGTGCGCAACGCAGGCTTGCCCCGCCATCGATCACCAGAACCCGACCCTGACCCGGCTGCTCGAGGGTTGCCCTCACCAGCGAATTGTCATCGGGCAGCCGCAAGGTGACCGCCGGGCCGCTGAAGCGGATGACCGAACCGAAACCGAGCCAGCCCGGTGCGGCCAGCTGAAGCCTGCCGTCGGCCAGGCGGTCTTCATGCGCATCGCACAGATCGGTGGTTGCAAACATGCCGCTTTCCACAAGGACGCCTGCCGTCCGGTCAGAGCAGATTACTTGGGCAAGGCGATCTGCAGGGTGCCTGGCAGACTCGAGTAGTAATCGGCCAGGCCTTCGATATCCGCACGCGACAGGGCTTGCGCCTGACCGGCCATGATCGCGTTCTTGCGGGCGCCACTCTTGTAATCGAGCAAAGCTCGGGTCAGAAAATCGCGATGCTGGCCTGCGAGCTTCGGATAGGACGGATCGATCGGGGTATTGCCGTCTTTGCCGTGGCAGGCGGCGCAGACCGCGTCGGCCTTGGCCTGGCCCGCGCCAGCAGCGGGCTCGGCGGCATGGGCGCTGCAGACGAACGCTGCGAAAGCCACCAGTAAAGCTGCAAAGGTAGTCGTCTTGGACATCATGGAAGTATTGGGCATCTGAAAGGTCAATCGATCACTTGCTGCCGTAGAGCGCGGCCAGGTCGGCCATGTCCTGGGCCGACAGGCTGCCTGCTATCGAACGCATGGTCGGATGGCTGCGGTCGCCTTTTTTGTAGGCCGCAAGTGCCGACTCGATGTACTTGCCCGACTGACCGACGATCAGCGGCACCGGATAGACACTCGGAAACGAAGCCTTGTAACCCGGTATCTGATGGCAGCCGACGCACATCGACACCTTCTTGCGACCGGCATCCGCGTTGCCGACGACTTCGCCCGACTGGGCGTGTGCAGAAGACGACATCAGGGCCGCCGACAAGGAAATCAGGAGGGCCGATAAAACACTGGCTGGCATTGCACTTTTCATCATGGGAGGCGAGTAGGACGGGTTCATCGAGCTATCGGGTCGCGCGGCGTTGCACTGTGGTCGCGCTGTGATCGCGCTGATTAATCGAAGATTGGAACGTTTCGCGCGATGGCACCCTTGCGGGCAACAGCCGGCGATTCTACCCGAGCGGGTGTAATTACGTATACTCGATGCCAGATTTCTTACCTATTACATGGACCTACTCATGCGATTCGAAGGTACTTCCTCTTACGTCGCCACCGACGATCTCAAGCTCGCGGTCAATGCCTCGATCAAGCTGCAACGTCCTCTGCTCATCAAAGGCGAGCCCGGTACCGGCAAGACCATGCTGGCCGAGGAAGTCGCGCAAAGCCTCGACATGCCGCTGCTGCAATGGCACATCAAATCGACCACCAAGGCGCAGCAGGGTCTCTATGAATACGACGCGGTCTCGCGCCTGCGCGACTCGCAACTCGGCGACGAGCGGGTCAAGGACATCACCAACTACATCGTCAAGGGTGTGCTGTGGCAGGCCTTTGATGCCGACCGTCCGGTGGTGCTGCTGATCGACGAAATCGATAAGGCTGATATCGAATTTCCCAACGACCTGCTTCGCGAAATCGATCGCATGGAGTTTTACTGCTACGAAACTCGCCAGCTGATCAAGGCCAAACACCGCCCGGTGGTGATGATCACCTCGAACAACGAAAAAGAACTGCCCGATGCCTTCCTGCGTCGCTGCTTCTTTCACTACATCAAGTTTCCCGACAAAGAGACGATGCAAAAGATCGTCGATGTCCACCATCCGGGCATCAAGAAGCAGTTGCTTGCCGAAGCCATGGAAAGCTTCTTCCAGATTCGCGAGTTGCCCGGCATCAAGAAAAAGCCCTCGACCTCCGAGCTCATCGATTGGCTCAAGCTGCTGGTTGCTGAAGACATTCCGCTCGAAGCGCTGCAGTCCAAAGACGGCAAGGCAGCAATTCCGCCGCTCCATGGCGCATTGCTCAAGAACGAACAGGATGTTCACCTCTTCGAGCGCCTGATCTTCATGGCGCGTCACAACCGCTGATCCGCATCGGACCGAGTCACACCGTTGAGCACTGACCTGCTTGCCTGGCCACCGCAACCGATCGCCCTCACCGGCGATCTGGTCAGGCTTGAGCCGATGACGCCCGAGCATGGGCCGGGTCTGGCCAAAGCGATCCGAGATGGCGACCTCGACAAGCTCTGGTACACGATCGTGCCCGCGCCGCAAGGCATCGACGCCTGGATCACCGCCGGACTTGCACAGCAGGCGGTGGGCCGCGCCCTGCCCTTCGTGGTACGGCGTTTGCGCGACGGTCTCATCGTCGGCTCGACCCGATTCATGAACATCGAAGAATCGCAGCGGCGCCTCGAGATCGGCACCACCTTCTATTCGAGTTCGGTGCACAAGTCGGCCCTCAATACCGAATGCAAACGACTGCTGCTGGCGCATGCCTTCGAATCGCTGGGCTGCCTGGCGGTCGAATTCAGGACGCACTGGTTCAACCAGCGTTCACGCGATGCCATTGCAAAACTCGGCGCCAAGCAGGACGGTGTGCTTCGCAATCATCAGCGGCTGGCCGATGGCAGCCTGCGCGATACCGTGGTGTTTTCGATCATCGATATCGAGTGGCCGGCAGTCAGGCGTCATCTCACGGTCCGACAGGCCCGGCTGCCCAAGCCCTGATTCAGCTTCATCCCACGCTACAACCCGTTTGCCACCGCACCTCGCCATTCATACGGAGACACCATGCTGATCGACTTCTTCCTTCACCTTCGGCAGGCCAAGCTTCCGGTGTCGATCAAGGAGTACCTCACGCTCGTCGAGGCCATCGGCAAGAATGTGATCGGCCCGTCGGTCGACGATTTCTATGTGCTCTCGCGGGCCACGCTGGTCAAGGACGAGCGCAACTTCGACAAATTCGACCGTGCTTTCGGCGCCTATTTCAAGGGCGTGCAGGATGTTCAGGGCATCGATGTCGACGTGCCGCTCGAGTGGCTCAAGCGCCAGTTGCAGCGCGAATTCACCGCCGAGGAAAAAGCGCAGATCGAGGCGATGGGCGGGCTCGACAAGCTGCTCGAGCGTCTGAAGCAGCTGCTCGAGGAGCAGAAAGAGCGCCACGAAGGCGGCAACAAATGGATCGGCACAAATGGCACCTCGCCCTTCGGCAATGGCGGCTTCAACCCTGAGGGCATCCGAGTCGGTGGCCCGGCAGGTGGCAACCGGACCGGTGTGAAGGTCTGGGAGCAGCGCGCCTACAAGGACTACGACGACCAGGTCGAGATCGGCACCCGCAACATCAAGGTCGCTCTGCGTCGCCTGCGCAAGTTCGCGCGCCAGGGTGCCGAGGACGAACTCGATCTCGACGACACCATCGCCTCAACCGCCCGTAATGCGGGCTACCTTGACATCAAGATGGTTCCAGAGCGGCACAACACGATCAAGGTGGTGATGCTGCTCGATGTCGGCGGCACGATGGACGACCACATCAAACG
>CAIKZV010000445.1 GCA_903831925.1 uncultured Burkholderiales bacterium | reverse complement strand
TTCGGCCAGCAGCCGAGCGGTCACCAGGCACTCACAGTGGTAGGGGTCGCCTAATTCAAGTGTCCGACGCGGAACCCCGTGAAAGCTCATCACCAGTCGTTCGCCGCGACCATCGCGCTCCCAGGCTTCGCGCACCTGCGCAGCAAGCGCCTGGATATAACGCGGATCATCGTGAAAATTGCGGACCCAACGCATCTCCGGCAGGTTTCGCCATCCTTGCAGCACCCGCGCGGCTTCATCGAAGACCGTCGCGGTGGTCGAGCCGGCATATTGCGGATACATCGGCAGCACCAGCAGACGAGTCATGTTGAGCTCGCGCAGAGCCTCAAGCACGCTGGCGATCGACGGCTCGCCGTAGCGCATTGCGAGCATCAAATCAATGTCATGTCCGCGTTCGATCAGCTTTTGCCGCAGCAGTTCCGTCTGGCGGACCGAATGCACCATCAGCGGCGAACCTTCATCCATCCAGACACTGGCGTACTTGTGCGCCGATTTGGCAGGCCGGGTATTGAGAATGATGCCGTGCAGGATCGGCCACCAGATCAGTCGAGGAATTTCGACCACCCGCGAGTCGCCGAGAAACTGCTTGAGAAACGGGCGCAGCGCAGCCGCAGTGGGCGCGGTCGGCGTTCCCAACTGGACGAGGAGGACGGCTGTGCGAGCAGGGCTCGCATGATTAAAAGCGCCGGGACTGCTGAAGCGTTCCATCCGCGGAGTCTACCAAGGTCGGCCCGGCGCCGACGCCACCTCAGCCGGTCAGACTGTCGCCGGTCGCAAGATCAAAGACCTGCAGCAAGTCGAATTCGGGTGTCAACCTGACGATCGCGCCGGACTCGAAGGACACGCGCTCTTTGAGCACGACGGTCAGCGGCTGATCCGCAATGACACACTGGAGCGTCGTTTGCGCCCCGGTAAATTCGAGGGTACTCAGCCGAGCCGCAAGCGGGCTGGCACCCGACAGGCTGAAATGCTGGGGGCGGATGCCGAGCAGCACCGGCTGGTTGTCGTGCGCAGCGACCGGCCTGCGCACCGGGACCCGGGCATCCCCGATCAGAACGCCGCCCTGCAGCCAGACGCCGCGCAACATGTTCATGGCGGGTTTGCCAACGAAATTCGCGACATAGGTGTTGGCCGGTCTATCGTAAACCTGCATCGGCGTAGACGACTGCGCCACCCAGCCGGCGCCCATGACAACCAGCTGGTCGGCCAGCGCCATGGCTTCGATCGGATCGCGTGTGGCGTAGATTGAGGTGATGCCGAGCTTTCGGTGCAGGCGGCGGATCTCCTCGCGCAGCTGCGCCTGCAACAACTCGTCGAGTCCAATCAGCGGATCATCGAACAGGCAGACCTTTGGCTCGCCGGCAAGTGCCCGCGCAATGGAGGTGCGCAGACGATGGTCATCGGAGAGGTTTTGCACCCGTCGGCTCAGAAAGGGCTCGATGCCGAGCAGTCCGGCAACGGCGCGCACTCGCTGATCGATTTCGCCGGCGGGGCGTGCTGCGGCCCTGACACCGAAAGCAATATTTTCGCCAGCACTCAGGTGTCCGAAAAGACTGTCGCCGGGCAGCACCATCGCAATACCGCGTTGGGCTGGACTGCGGTCCGGCGGGACCTGTCCGCCGATCAAGACCTGCCCGACGCTCGGCGACTCCATCCCGGCCACCAGTTTGAGGAGGCTTGACTTCCCGCAGGCCGAAGGACCGGTAATCGCGCAAAAACTGCCACCGTCGATGACCAGATCAATGCCGTGAATGACGCGACGCTGGTCGTAGACCTGCTCGATACCCTCGAATTCAACCGATGCCACGGGCTCTCTTTCCTGCTGCGAACAACATGGCCCGGCTTGTATCAGCCGTGGCTCAGGGCGCTGGTCACCAGCCGCGCGGTGATATCGACGATCTGGATCACCCGGTCGTAGGCCATCCGGGTTGGGCCGATGACGCCCAGAGTGCCGACGATCTTGCCGTCGGCCTCATAGGGGGCAACCACCACCGACAGCTGGTCCATCGGCACGAGTTGCGATTCGCCACCGATGAAGATCTGCACGCCCTCGGCATGGCTGCCGGCATCGAAGAGCTGGATCAGGCCGGTTTTCTGCTCGAACAGGCCGAAGAGCTGGCGCAGCCGATCGAGGTTGTCGGAGAGCTCATGGACCGCCACAAGATTGCGCTCGCCGCTGATCATCACGGTTTCGGCATGCTCGGTCGCGGCCTGGCTGCCGGCCGAGACCGCCTTGTGGAGCAGCGTCGTGATGTCGTCGCGCAGACTCAGCAGCTCGCCCTTCAGGCGGTTCAGGATGGCCCCGAACTCCAGGCCTGCGAAATTCTGATTGATGTAGTTGGATGCCTCGATGAGCTCGGTCGGCGTGTATTCGCGCTCGACATGCATGATGCGATTCTGGACGTCACCCTCAGGGGTGACGATGATCATCAGCACTCGACGGTCGGACAGGCGCATGAATTCGAGCTGCCGAAAGGTCGCGCTGCGCCGGGGCGTCATGACCACGCCGGCAAAGTGCGACAGGCTCGAGAGCAATTGCGCCGCCTGCGACAGCACCCGCTGGGGCTCTTCGGCAAGCAGTTGCCCCTGCATGAGTTCGGCCTGTTCGAGCTCAAGCGGCCTGACCGTGATGAGCGAATCGACAAACATGCGATAGCCGCGAGGCGTCGGAATGCGACCGGCAGAGGTATGAGGACTGGTAATCAGGCCGAGGTCTTCAAGGTCGGCCATGACGTTACGGATCGTGGCCGGCGACAGCTCGAGGCCGGAATGGCGCGAAAGCGTGCGCGAACCCACCGGCTGGCCGTCTGCGACGTACCGTTCGATCAGGGTCTTGAGCAGCATCCTGGCGCGCGAATCGAGCATGTGACAAGTTATAGACTGAATCGCGCAGGATGCCAAACCGGGCACAGCCGATTTCGCGGGCCGTGCGGGCAGTCGCATACCGGATATCCACTCGGCTTTTCGACATAGGCCACTCGCCGCATTCGCGACCGCTGAAGTGTGGTGAAATGCCGCGATGACTTCATCCTTCAAGACCGTCGCCCTGTTCGGCAAGCAGCCCTCAGAGGCTGTCGCACAGACCCTGCTCGAAATCCGCCAATTCCTCACGATGCGGGGCTTCACGGTCTTGTTTGAACCGAGCGTCGCGCAGGCCGGCGGTCGCACCGAACTCGCAGCAGCCGACATTGCTCGCATCGGCAGTCAGGCCGACCTTGCAGTGATCGTCGGCGGTGACGGCACGATGCTGGGCATCGCGCGCGAGCTGGCACCTCACGGTGTGCCGCTGGTCGGCATCAATTTCGGACGCCTGGGCTTCATCACCGACATCCCGCTGCTTCGTTGGCCGGAAGCGCTCGGCGCAGTGCTCGAAGGTCATTACGTCGCCGAAAACCGCGCCATTCTGAAGGCACGGGTCAGTCGCGATTCACAGGTGATCTTCGAATCGAGCGCGGTCAACGACGTCGTCATCAGCCGCAGTTCGCGGGCCGGCATGATCGATGTGCAGGTCCATGTCGATGGCATCTATATGTACAGCCAGCGGGCGGATGGCCTGATCGTGGCCACGCCCACCGGCTCAACCGCCTACGCCTTGTCGTGCAATGGTCCGATCCTGCATCCGTCGCTCGAAGGCATCGTGCTCGTCCCGGTGGCGCCTCAGGCGCTGTCGAATCGGCCGATCGTTCTACCGGCCACATCGGTGATCAGCATGAGCGTGGCTGAAGGCCGTGAGACCCGCGTCAACTGCGACATGCAGACCTTTGCCGATCTGCAGCTTGGCGACCTCCTCGAAGTCAGTCGGGCCGATTACACCTGCCGCTTCCTGCATCCGAGCGGCTACAGCTACTACGCCACCTTGCGCTCCAAACTCAACTGGCACGAGATGCCGAGCCTCGCGCCGCGACACTGATTTCGCCATGCTGATCGCCCTTCGATTGCGCGATTTCGTCATCGTCGAGGCCATTGACCTCGAATTCGGCCCGGGCTTTTCGGTGCTGTCGGGCGAAACCGGTGCGGGCAAGTCGATCCTGATCGACGCGCTCGGACTGGCGCTCGGTGCGCGAGCCGATCAGAGCGTGGTTCGCGAGGGCGCGGGTCGCGCCGACATCACCGCCAGTTTCGCGATCGATGCCCGGATTGAAGCCTGGCTGCGCGAGCGCGATCTGTCTGGTGACGCCGGCGCGGTGCTCGCCCGTCGACTGGTCGAGGCCGACGGACGATCTCGGGCACTCATCAACGGCCACCCTGCGACCGCAGCGCAACTGCGCGAACTCGGCGACATGCTGGTCGAAGTGCATGGCCAGCATGCCTCGCAGGCGATGCTGCGTTCCGATGGACAACGCGCCCTGCTTGATCGCTACGCCGGCGCTGCCGCCGACCTCGCCGCGCTGGCGCAGTCCCATGCGCGCTGGCGCGGCATCGAGCGCGAGATTGAGCAGATCGAGGGCGGTGAACGCGAGATGGCCCTCGAACGCGACCGTCTGAGCTGGCAAGTCGACGAACTGTCGCGTATTGCCCCGATCGAAGGCGAATGGGAGGCGCTCGAACAGGAGCAGAAGCGACTCGCTCATGCGGCAACGTTGATCGACGGCAGCCGAGCCATTGCCGACGCGCTGAGCGAGGCCGATGATGCGGTCTGCTCGCAATTACAGCAGCTGGCGCAACGCCTGCGCAGTCTGGCCGCACTCGACGAACGCCTGAGACCTGCAATCGAGCTGCTCGAGTCGGCCTCGATCCAGGCCGATGAAGCCGCCTCGACGCTCAGCAATTACGCCGAACGCGGCGAACTCGACCCCGAGCGTCTGGCAAGCGTCGAACAACGAATCGGCCTTCTCTTTGCTGCCGGCCGCAAATTCAGAATGGCGCCGGCACAACTCCCTGGCGAACTCGAGATGCTGCGAAACCGGCTCAGCAGCCTGACCCGCGCGGTCGATGCCGAGGCCCTGGCAAAGCAGCGCGACGAAGCCCGCGCCGATTACGACCGGCTCGCGGCACGTATCTCGGCACGACGAGCCAAGGCCGCAACAGCCCTCTCGAAAGGCGTGTCGCAACGAATCGGCCGCATGGGCATGCAGGGCGGGCGCTTCGAAATCATTCTCGATCGTGGCGAGCCCGCCGCCCATGGCATCGATCGAGTCGAATTTCGCGTCGCCGGGCATGCCGGTGCCACGCCGCGGGCGCTTGGCAAGGTCGCCTCAGGTGGCGAGTTGTCCCGCATCAGCCTGGCGATCAGCGAACTGGCCGCGCAGGCAAATCCTGTTCCGACCCTGATTTTCGATGAGGCCGATGCCGGCGTGGGCGGTGCGGTCGCAGAGGTGGTGGGCGAGCTGATGCGTCGCCTTGGCGAAGACCGTCAGGTGCTGTGTGTGACCCATCTGCCGCAGGTGGCTGCCAAGGCCAACGAGCACTTCTCGGTCTCCAAAGTACAGCATGCTGATCGCACGACCAGCCTGATCGAGCACCTTGACCGCAACCGGCGGATCGAAGAAGTCGCCCGAATGCTGGGTGGCAAAGAGATCACCGCAACCACACGCAAGCACGCTCGCGAACTGCTCGGCTGAGCCAAGTCTCAGTCGTAGCGGAACCAGTCGGGAGACGGCAACTCGTT
>CAIKZV010000444.1 GCA_903831925.1 uncultured Burkholderiales bacterium | reverse complement strand
TCGCGCAGGACCTTGCGGACATCATCGGGCGCGATGGACTTCGCCTCCTCGATCGCAATAACCAGAGTCTGGCAGGCCGCAGTGGCCGCCGCTTCGAGATAGGTCGCATTGCGCTTGAAGCGCTGCTGGAAGATCTCATTATACTTCAGCGACGAGCCGAAGTGATAAGCGTCCTTATAATTGGCGTTTTCGTGCCACCACGAATTCGTGGTCACATTCTCCGCCAGCCCCTTCACATTCTCCGCAAATTCCGGATAGGCGGGGCCAGCCGTCATGCTGACGATCTTGGCTGACACGCCGAGATCATTCATCTGACGGCGGATGTTGATCAGGTCTTGCGTATAGCCAGTTGCATAGATCCAGTCAGGATTGAGGCCCTTGATCTGCGTCAGCGCATTCGAGAAGTCCGGTGTGTCGGGCGAATAGATCGTGTTGTAGACGACGTCGAGGCCGGCGGCCTTGGCCGATTCCGCGAGTTCACCAGCGATGGCCTTCGGGAACAGGCTGTTCAGCGCCAGGATCGCGACCTTCTTCACCTCGGGCGCGGTCTTCCTGTAATAGGCGACCTCCTGATCCGTGATCATCCGGTTCGGGAACAGGATGCCAAACAGGTTCTGGAAATTCTGGTCGAAGACGGATGGCGTCGCCGCTGCAGCCGCCACCATCGGCACGCCGTTGCGCTCGGCGACGACCGCGGTGGCCTTGGTGTCCCCGGAGCCATAGGGCGCGAGGAGGAAAGGCACCTTGTCGACATTGATGAGCCGCTGCACCATTTGCACGGCGCGGTTGGTTTCGCTCTGGTAGTCATATTCCACCAGTTCGAGCTTCATCTTCTTGCCGCCCACATTGACGCCGCCCTTTTCATTGACGGCGGAAACGCAGACATCATAGCCCTGCTTCGACTTCACACCCGCATCGGCAAGAGCGCCGGTCAGGGCGAGCGGGGCCCCGAAGCGCAATGTTTCCTGCGCGGAGCCTGCCGCCACACCCATCAGGGTGGCAGCGGAAATCACACCAATCGTCAACAGACCCGGTTTCATGACAACCCTCCTTCAAAGGCCCATATAGGCGGCTTTTAGCGATGGATCTTCCATCAATACGCCCGTCGGGCCCGACATGCGGACACGACCGGATTCGATGACATAGGCCGAATGAGCCAGCTCAAAGGCCGTGATGACATCCTGCTCGACGAGAAGGATCGCAATGCCCCCCTCATTGATCGACACGAGGCTCTGCGCAAGCAGCTCCACCGCACGGGGCGCGAGCCCGAGAGAAAGCTCGTCGATCAGAAGCAACTTCGGCTTCGCCATGATGCCGCGACCGATCGCGCACATCTGCTGCTCGCCACCCGACATGCTGGTCGCGACCTGGTCGGAGCGCTCGGCGAGAACGGGAAAGATCGAATAGACGAAGTCGAGGTCGCGCTTGATGTCCCGCGTGCTGTCCTCGCGCGCATAGGCACCGAGGAGAAGATTGTCCCTCACCGTGAGGGTCGGAAACAGCCGTCGCCCCTCGGGGACCTGGATCAGCTGCCGTTTCACGATCAAATCCGGGGTGCTGCGCGTGATGTCCTCGCCATCGAAGACGATTGTCCCCTGCTTCGCTTGGATCATGCCGGAAATCGTGTGCAGCAGGGTCGTCTTGCCCGCTCCGTTCGGCCCGACAATGGCGACGATCTCGTCACGCCCGACGGTCAGGTCGATGCCCCACAGCACCTGCACATCGCCATAGCCACTGGCGAGGCTGGTGATCTTCAGGAGAGGATCAGGAGGCGGCTGCGACAATCAGCACCCCACGCATTCGGGGACGGCGGCGCAGATCCGGGCTCGTTGCTGGTTCATCCACGCACCATTCTGTCAGCCTCCGGCCGGATGCCATTGAAGCGACGTGTCACAATAAAAATACACCACGGGCAGGACCCGCCTGCAAGCGCGAAAATACCAAAGGTGCCGCTTTTAGCGGGAGGCGAGGCCACGACCAAGGCCAAGACATTAT
>CAIKZV010000443.1 GCA_903831925.1 uncultured Burkholderiales bacterium | reverse complement strand
GGATCTCGTTCATCTTGGCGAAATCGGCATCCTCATAGGCGGCCAGCATGTTCGGCACGGTGCGCTCGGCGGGTGGCAGCTTTCGGATCTGCTCGCGGATGCGCCGAGCCAGATCGGTCCAGCCGTCCTGCACCAGATCAACCTCGGCATTGCCGCCGGCCTGATTGGCGGTGAAGTTCTCGAGCCAGCGCTGCTGCCAGCCCGGCGTGGCCACGCTCGCAAACCAGTCGGGGTCGATCGGCGCATTGTTGCGAATGTCGATCGAAGACGGCGTGCGCTGAAACACATGCAGCGACCGACAGCTGCGCGCCAGGTGCGGTGTGCACTGCACTGAGGTGGCACCGGTGCCGATCAGGGCGACGCGCTTGTCGGCCAGCCGCGTCATCGGCGCGCCGCCCGGGTCGCCGCCGGTATAGGCATAGTCCCAGCGGCTGGTATGAAACGAGTGTCCTTTGAAGGACTCGATGCCCGGGATGCCGGGCAGCTGCGGGATATGCAGCGGACCGGTGCCCAGACCGATGTATTGCGCGGTGAAATCGTCGCCGCGGTTGGTGGTGATGCGCCAGCACGAGGCGTCTTCCTGCCAGGTAAGCGAGCTGACCTGGGTGTGAAAGAGCGCATTGTCGTAGAGCTTGTAATGCCGGCCGATTCGCTGGCTGTGCGCCAGGATTTCGGGCGCATGCGCATATTTCTCGGACGGCATGTGGCCGGTTTCCTCGAGCAGCGGCATGTAGATCATTGAGGCGGTATCGCACTGCGCGCCGGGATAGCGATTCCAGTACCAGGTGCCGCCAAAATCGCCGCCCTTCTCGATGATGCGCACATCGGTGATGCCGGCTTCCACCAGCCGCGCGCCGGTGGCCAGCCCTGCAAATCCGCCACCGATGAAGGCGAATCGCACATGGTCGGTTTTCGGCGCGCGCTCGACCACCGGCGTGTAGGGATCGTCGAGGTAGTGTGAAAACCGGCCGGTGATTTCGAGGTATTGCTGGTTACCGTCGGCACGAAGCCGTTTGTCGCGCTCGGCGAGGTATTTCTGGCGGATGGCTTGTTTGTCGATGATGGGCGGGTTCATGCGTCGGGGTCCTGGGGTGCGTGTGCTTATTTTCCGGTCTGGGCCCGGCAGGCGGCCTGCATGTCGGGGTTGCGGACGAATCCGCATTGCGATGCGCCGCCACCGGTCTGCGCGCGGCACATCGCCTGAAGGTCGGGATCGCGGATGAAGCCGCACTGGCTATTGCCACCGCCGGTCGTGGCGCGGCAATAGGCCTGGCGATCGGGGTCGTGAATGAAGCCGCATTGACTGCTCTGCGATCCGCTCGAACTCTGATTTCCAACGCTGGCGCGGCATTCGGCCTGCCGATCGGGGTCACGGATGAAGCCGCACTGACTGCTGCCACCGCCGGTCTCGGCCCGGCATCGGGCCTGCAGGTCGGGATTGCGGATGAAGCCGCACTGGCTGGCGCTGCTGCCGGTGGTCGCGCGGCAATAGGCCTGGCGATCGGGGTCGGTGATGAAGCCGCACTGACTGCTCTGCGCGTGCACGCTGCCCGGGGCGAGCATCATCGCAAGGATTAGCAGCAACAGACTTCGCAAAAAGAAAGTCGGCAGATCCGAGGTCGGCCGCAATACGGTCGGCAGACCAGGCATCGGCTGCATCGGGTTCTCACGAAGCATCATCGGTCGGCTCCCTTCGGGTTGGCTCTCATCGATTTGGCGCCTGAAATTCAGGGTCCGACTGGTTTCGGGACCGCGCAGGCAAGCGCAATGATTGCCGCCACCTGGTCGGGTGCATCCGTCGCCAGACAATCAATCACGCGGCGCTGCGGCATCGATCGCAACCAGGTCAGCTGGCGCTTGGCGAGCTGGCGCGTGGCCGCCACCGACTCGTCGATGAAGACCTGCCGACGCACGGGCCCAGTCATGCCCTGATGGATGCCGTGCTCCAGATCATCGAGATAGCGCCAGGCCTGCCGGTAGCCCACGCAGCGCATCGAGGGCATGCCGGTATGCAGATCGCCCCGCGCACGCAGCGCCGCCACTTCGTCGAGAAAGCCGGCGGCGAGCATCGCCTCGAAGCGCGCAGCGATGCGGGCATGCAGCACCGAGCGGTCGGCGGGCTCGAGCGCCATCGTGAGCAGTGCAAGCGGCGCGTCGGTGTGCGTGTGCCGGGCGCCGATCAGTTCGCTCATCGGCCGCCCGCTCAGGGCATGAATCTCGAGGGCCCGCTGGATGCGCTGCGAATCGCCGGGCTCAAGCCGTGCGGCGGTCTGCGGATCGATCGTCGCAAGCCTTGCATGCATCGCCGGCCAGCCGATCTGTGCCGCCTCCTCATCGAGCGCCGCACGCATGGCCGGGTCGGCGGCGGGCAGGTCATCGAGGCCGATGGCCAGCGCGCGCGCATAGAGCATCGTGCCGCCCACCAGCAGCGGCAGACGGCCGCGGCCGCGGATCTCGCCGATCAGTCGCCGCGCATCACGCACGAAGCTGGCGGCCGAATACGACTCGCTCGGGTCGATCAGATCGATCAGGTGGTGCGGCACCGCAGCCAGCTCGGTGGCCGTCGGTTTGGCGGTGCCGATGTCCATGCCGCGATAGACCAGCGCCGAGTCGACGCTGATGATTTCGAGCTCGAAGCGGTCTGCCAGGTGCATGGCAATCGCGCTCTTGCCCGAGGCGGTCGGGCCAAGCAGCATGACCGCCTCGGGTGGGGACGAATCCGGCGAACCGAGAGACAGGCGCCGGTCTGCCGGGCTGCGCGCATCGTCGCCCGGCGGCAGGTCCTGCGATGCCATCAGGCTCATCGCCCGCGCAAAAACCAGCGATCGAGTTCGGCCATCGGCACCTGCACCCAGGTCGGCCGGCCGTGGTTGCACTGGTCGGCACCCGGGGTCGATTCCATGTCGCGCAGCAGGGCGTTCATCTGCTCCAGACTCAGCCGCTGATTGGCCCGCACGGCGGCATGACAGGCCATGCCGGCCAGCAGCGCATCGCGTCGCTCGGTCAGCAGCCGGCTCGCGCCATGCTCGTGCAACTCGGCGAGCACTTCGCGTGCGAGCCCGACCGGATCGCCATTAGCCAGCACCGTGGGCACGGCGCGCACCGCGAGCTTGTCGGGCGCAAGCTGATCGATATCGAGTCCGAAGGCCAGCAGCTGATCGCGTTCGAGTTCGGCGGTGGCGATCTCGGTGTTGTCGGCGCGAAAGTGGGCGGCGATCAGCAGGGGCTGTGAGGCGATGGCCTGCTCATCGAGCCCGCTTTTCAGACGCTCATAGACGATGCGTTCATGCGCGGCATGCATGTCGACCACCACCAGGCCGGCGGCGTTTTGCGCGAGCACATAGATGCCATGCAGTTGCGCGATCGCAAAGCCCAGTGGCGGCAGGTCTGCCTGGGCCGCGTGGTGCGCCATGTCGAGCGCTGGCGCACCGACGGCCGCGATCGCGTCAGACGATGAGAGCCGATCCGCTGAAGGAGATCCGTCAGGCGGATCGCTGGCATCGGCCGCGTAAAAGCGCATCAGCGATGACACTGATTGGTCTGGGCGAGCACCGGTGCCAGAGCGCCACGCTGAATTGGCGAATGAGTCGGCGACCGACCCACCCGCCGGTGTCGACAGCGGCAGTGCCGACTGCCATCGCGGCGGCGCAGCCTCCTGCGGGGTCCATGAGACGGTGTTGCCCAGGATCACGCGTGAATCACCGTCATTGGTCGACGCCTGAATGCCGGCCTCGCCCGCGCCCACCCGCAGGGCCTCGCGTACCGCATGAAACACGAAAGAGTGAATCGCCCGTGCATCACGAAACCGCACCTCGATTTTGGCCGGATGCACATTGGCATCGACCTCGCGCGGATCAATCCAGAGAAAGAGGCACCAGGCCGGATGCCGGTCGCCGTGCAGCACATCGGCATAGGCCTGCTTGACCGCATGCGACAGCAGCTTGTCGCGCACGAAGCGGCCATTCACATAGAAAAACTGTCGATCGGCCCGCGCTCGGCTGGCGGTCGGCACACCGGCCAGGCCCTGCAGGCGCAGCTCGCCCGCGATGCGTTCGATCGGGCGCGTGGCGATGTCTTCGCCGAGCACCTGCGCCACCCGATCCTGCCATCGGCCTGCCGGCCACTGCTCGACGCTGCGGCCATCGACATGGCAACTGAAGCCGATGTCGGGAAACGCGAGCGCCACGCGACGAAAGGCATCGAGCGAATGCGCGGTCTCGGTGCCCTGCGCCTTCAGGAACTTGCGTCGGGCAGGGGTCGATGAATAGAGGTCGAGCACCTCGACCGTTGTGCCCCGGGGGCCGGCTGCCGGCTGCAGCGCCGGGTGCGAGTTGTCGCTCAGTGCAGTGTCAAGCAGTGAGTTGTCGATCATCGTGGCCGACTCGGCGCCGGCCACACGGCTGATGATGCGTACCCGCGCCACCGAGGCAATCGCGGCCAGCGCCTCGCCGCGAAATCCGAGCGTGCCGACCGACTCGAGCTCATCGAGCGAGGCGATCTTGCTGGTGGCATGGCGAGTCAGGGCCAGGGTGAGCTGATCGGCTTCGATGCCGCTGCCGTCATCACTGACCGCGATGCGCCGAACGCCGCCTTCCTCGATGCGCAGTTCGATGCGCATCGCACCGGCATCGATCGCGTTTTCAAGCAGTTCCTTGACCACCGAGGCGGGCCGCTCGACCACTTCGCCGGCCGCGATCTGGCTGACCAGATGATCGGGCAGGGCGGCGATCCGGCGGCGTTCGGGCTTGCCCTTTGACGAGCCAATTGCCTCGATGGAGGTCGAATTGCGGTGAGCCGTCAGCCGGCCGAAGGGGGTGTCTTGCATGGCGAAACCATTATAGGCGGCGTGTATCATCCGACCCGCCATGGACATCGCCCAATTCATCGACCTCTTTCTGCATCTCGACAAGCATCTCGAGACGGTGGTCAGCCAGTACGGCGTATGGGTCTATGCGCTGCTCTTTGCCATCATCTTCGTCGAGACCGGGCTGGTGGTCATGCCCTTTCTGCCCGGCGATTCGCTGCTCTTCGTGTGCGGCACGCTGGCTGCGATCGGTGGCCTGTCGCTGCCACTGCTGATCGCACTGCTGATCGCCGCTGCGGTGCTGGGCGATGCGCTCAACTATTCGATCGGACGGCGCATCGGGCCGCGCGTCTGGACCTTCGAGCAGTCACGCTGGTTCAATCGCAAGGCCTTCGAGCGGGCCAATGCGTTTTACGAACAACACGGCGCGATCACCATCATCGTGGCGCGCTTTCTGCCCTTTGTTCGCACTTTTGCGCCCTTCGTCGCTGGCGTGGCCGCCATGAGCTATCGCAAGTTCGCGCTCTACAACCTGGTGGGCGGTGTGCTCTGGGTGGTTAGCCTGACCGGCCTGGGCTATCTGATCGGCAATCTTCCCTGGGTGAAAGCGCATTTTTCGTGGGTGGCCCTGGCGCTGATCGTGGTGCCCGCATTGCCGGCCCTCATCGAAGTTGCGCGCCATACGGTCTTCAAGCGCCGCCGCGCCTGAGGCTCAGGCGCCCGGTCCGCGAGCCGCAGGCGGATTGCGCCGGAAGTAGTTCCTGATCCCGACGAAGATGGCATCGGCGAGTTGCGCCTGATAGCGCGGATCGCGCAGCTTGCGCTCCTCATCCGGGTTGCTGATGAAGGCGGTCTCGATCAGGATTGACGGCACGTCGGGTGCGCGAAGCACCGCAAAGCCGGCCTGTTCGATCTGCGCGCTGTGCAGGTCGCCAACGCCGCGCAGTTCGCCAAGCACCGAGCCTGCGAGCTTGCGGCTGTCCTTGATCTGCGCGGTCGTCGACAGATCGAGCAGCACCTTGGCAACTTCGCGATTGCCCGCTGGCAGGTTCACGCCACCGATCAGATCGGCACTGTTTTCGCGACGCGCCAGCCACCGTGCACCGAGGCTGCTCGCGCTGCGGTCCGACAGCACAAATACCGACGAGCCCTTCGCATGCGGCAGCACGAAGGCGTCGGCATGCACCGACACAAAGAGATCGGCCGAGACCGCGCGCGCCTTGCTCACGCGGGTGGCCAGTGGCACGAAGAAATCGGAGTCGCGGGTCATCAGCACCCGTACCCCGGGTTCGGCCTGCAGCCTTTCACGCAGGCGCAGCGCGACGTTGAGCACCACGTCTTTTTCCATCGTGCCGTTGGGGCCGATCGCACCCGGA
This sequence comes from uncultured Burkholderiales bacterium, assembly GCA_903831925.1. Lineage (GTDB taxonomy): Bacteria > Pseudomonadota > Gammaproteobacteria > Burkholderiales > Burkholderiaceae_E > UBA4615. The sequence continues at coordinate 9,525 of CAIKZV010000443.1, read as the reverse complement.
TCCTCGCCGCCGTGGCCAGGGTCGATCGCAATCGTCAGCAATCGACTGACTTCGGCGCCGCGCGCGCGTGGTCGCTCGGGCTCGGTCAGCATTTTCAGCGCGGCTTCGCGTTCGCGGATCAGTGAGGCGAGTGGATCGTCGACGGCAGCGGTACTGGCAGGGGGCGTTGGCACCGCGTTCGCCGGCGGGCTGTTGCGGGTCTGCTCGATCAGGGCGGCGAGCGGATCGATCGGCGTCTTCGGATAGAGGTCGAGCACCAGGCGATGGCGGTAGACCCCGTTGGGCGCCAGCGAAAACACCTGCGGCGACACCGGCACCTTCAGGTCAAAGACCAGCCGCACGACATGGGCGCGGTTCTGGGCCACTCGCACGGTGGCGATATACGGATCATCGGCCTGCACCTTGGCGACGATTTCGCGAAGCGCCGCATCGATATCGACGCCTTCGAGGTCGACCACCACGCGGGGCGGATCGGTCGCCACGAAGTGCGAGCTCTTGAGCGACTCGTCGAGTTCGAGCGTGACGCGGGTGTAATCGGGCGCCGGCCAGACCCGCACGCCAAGGATGCCGGCACCCTGAGCACGCGGCAGATCGAGTGCCAGCAATGCGCCGGGCATCGTCCTCAGGAAGCGCCTGCGGCTGCCCTCAGACATTGCCGACCTGCCTCGCTGAAAGCAAGCAGGCCGGCACGGCGGGGCGAGCCGGTTGCGACGTCGTCGCCTGGGTCCTGAGCGTCGGCCGCGAAGTCGAGACTGACCTGCAGATCTGGGCGAGGCAGGTCGGGGCCGGCAAGCTCCGGCCATTCGACCAGGCAGACACCGCTGCCCGAGAAATATTCGTCGAAGCCTGCATCACGCCACTCGTTGGCTGCCGAGAACCGATAAAAATCAAAATGATAGACGGGAAATCTCGAAAGCTCATAGGGTTCGAGCAGTGTAAAGGTCGGACTGGCCACCCGGCCGGTATGGCCGAGCGCGGCGAGCAGGCTGCGCACCAGCGTGGTCTTGCCGACGCCCAGGGCGCCCGACAGCCAGATGACCATGCCCGGTACGAGCGACTCGGCCAGACGCCGGGCGAGTGCGGCGGTTGCCGCCTGGTCAATGAGCGCTACCGTGGCCGATTCAGGCGCCGAGTCAGGCGCCGAACCGGGGAGGGCACCGAAAGGCGATGCGCTCATGCCTGCATCGCCTTGCTCAGAGGGTGTCGCGCATCGCTGTGACGGTCGTGCTGGTCGAGCTTGCCGCGATTGACGAGGCAAGGGGTGTCGTCAACGCGGCAACCTACAATGCTGCGATGAATCCGCCGCCACGAGTGCCCCTCGCGCCCGCTGTGCCTCAGGCCAGTGACTCGGTCGATGACCCGGCCTTGGCCGCGCGGCCCTGGATCGATCGTCTGCGGCAATGGGCCACCGAACTGGGTTTTGCCGCCCTCGGTGTGTCGGATGTCGATCTGTCTGAGGCCGGGCCGGGGCTCGACCAATGGCTGGCGCAGGGCTGTCATGGCGAGATGGAGTATATGGCCCGCCACCGCGAGGCCCGCACCGAGCCGGCCCGACTGGTGCCCGGGACGATCCGGGCGGTGATGGTGGCGCTCGATTACGCCCCCGACGATCCAGTCTGGCTCGATCGGGCCTGGTCGACCTTGGCCGATCATGAGCGGGCTTATGTTTCGCGGTATGCGCTGGGGCGTGACTATCACAAGGTCGTGCGGGCCCGCCTGGCAAGCCTCGCGACCCGCCTGCAGGATGAGATCGGTGCCTTCGGATGGCGCGCCTTCTGTGACTCGGCGCCGGTCATGGAGGTTGAACTCGCCCGCCGTGCGGGCCTTGGCTGGCGCGGCAAGCACACCCTGCTGCTGGCACGAAACGGCGGCTCGATGCGCTTTATCGGCACGCTCTATACCGACCTGCCGCTGCCGCTCGATGCCCCGGTCGACGAGCATTGCGGCCGTTGCACCGCCTGCATCGCGGCCTGCCCGACGCAGGCGATCGTGGCACCCTACCGGCTCGATGCCAGGCGTTGCATCGCCTATCTCACGATTGAACTGAAGGGCACGATTCCGATTGAGTTTCGCGAGGCAATCGGCAACCGCATCTATGGCTGCGACGATTGTCAGCTCGCCTGTCCCTGGAACAAATACGCGGCGCTCGCTTCGCTGCCCGATTTCGCCGCGCGCCAGCAGCTCGATGAGGTAACCCTGGTCGAGCTTTTCACCTGGAGCCAGGCGCAGTTTGATTCGCGCTTTGAAGGCTCGGCCATCCGGCGCATCGGCCATGAGCGCTGGCTGCGCAATATCGCGGTGGCGCTTGGCAATGCGCCCGCGAGCGATGAGGTGATTGCCGCATTGCGCAGCCGTGAACACGATGCCTCGCCGATGGTGGCCGAGCATGTCGCCTGGTCGCTGGCTCGGCACGGGCAGGCGACGCGGCACGAGCAAAAGACCTGAGGACGCCTGCGAATCAGGATGCCTGATCGATCAGGAATCCAGATCGATTACCTGGTCCGATTCGCCAGGCTTGCAGCCTTGCGCAATCGGCTCCCAGCCTTCGTGGATCACGATGCGTCGATCGGTATGGCAAAACTCGATCCGTCGTGCGCCGGCGGCGCGCGCTCGGGCGAAAGACTCGATCGACTCGGGCATGCTCACGCGAAACCGCCATTGCGACAGATCGTCCTGCGGATGATCGTCACGGTGCAGCCAGGGCAGCATGCCGCTGACCCACATCAGGACCGGATCACCCACCTCGAATCGCGCCGGCTGGTAGCCGGTATCTGCAAGCCAGCCTTGCGCCTGCACCCTCAGTTGCACCGAATCGCTCAGCTGACCCCAGGCAACCGCGAGCATCTCTGCCACCCACTGATTGCAGTTCTGATAGCGCTGCGCAAAGGCATAGGCATTGGCGCTGTAGCTCGCGCCAAGCAGTCCGAGTGCCCGGCGATTGTCCAGCGTGATGCGCTCCAGATCGTTGTCCGTGTCCGGCAGCAGAACCACCGACAGATAGCCGATCGACGGATCGCCGCTACCCTCCAGAAATCCGGCAATGCCCTGGTCGAAGATCCGTGGACGGCGTTCATCGCAATCGAAATAGAGCTGACGAACCGACCATGGCCCATTCGGATGGGCCCGCAGGCTGATGCCGGCATGCGAATAACGCATGTCGAATCGGCTCAGATCAATGCCTGACCGAGAGATCAGGGCGACGCGTGCCGACGAGGACTCGAGCCTTGATTTAACCGTCGCAGCGAAGCGCAACAAGGTGTCCTGCTGGCGCGCGTCGAGTTCGGAGGGCGGGTCACAGTAATTGAATTGCCCGGCATGGCACCGGGCCGCCTGGCCCAGCGCACACACCATCACCAGCAGGGCCAGGACGACTGGGCGCGCCATCGAGCGCGCAGGCTTCATCGAATCAGAGCGTCACCGGGGTGGATCGCAGGTCCTGGTGCCAGTCGTCATTGAGCAGCAGGAAGAAGGTCTTTGCCGTGCCGGCATCGGCAAACTCCACCCCATACGGGCGCTGGCTGGCGTTGATCGTGCCGCCGGCCGCGAGTCCGCTGCGCTCGAAGGTCTGCTGCGGCAGGTCAATCACCAGCGGGTCGCCGGCTTTCTCGACAGCCGCGAGCGTCATCCGGACCATGCCCTGACGCTGGGGCGTCGGAGTCACGTCGACGATGCGGTAGGGGCCGTTGATGTTGGCAACCGTACGGGTCGAACTATTACTCGAGGTTTCGACCGAATTGACGCTGGCCGACGAAGCGGACGAACCGCCGGCAGCCGATGAGGCGGACAGGCCGGCAGCCATGGCTGACAGTGATGCGGCGCCGAGCAATGCGGCGGCGGCGAGACGGGGGAGGCGCAGTGTCATGAGAGTTCCTTCACGGTGATCAGCGGACGATTGAAAACAGAGACAAAGAACAGGAATCAGATCGGATACCTTGCTCAGGCTTGCATGGCTCAGCGTGCTTGCGGCGGGCCGGGCGGGCCGGGCGGGCCGGGCGGGCGCCCACCACCACCGCCCTGATTCATCGGCGGACGACCTCCCTGACCCGGGTTGTAGCCGTTGCCGCCAGTGTTATGCGGCGGCGGACGGTGACCACTGCCATGATGAGGCGGCGGCGGGCGATAGCCCCCCCCGCTGTGATGCGGCGGAGGGTGATGAGGCGGCGGTGGACGGTAATGGGGGGGCGGCGGACGATAGGCCGGCGGCGGTGGCGGACGGTAATGCGGCGGCGGCGGATGGTAGCCGGGGCGCCCGTAATAGGGCAAAGGCCGGCCGTTCCAGTAGCTCGACTGCCCGTACCAGGGGCGGTTGTAGTAGTGCTCCCGCCAATAGTTGTTGAGGATGAAAGTGGTGACACCAATGCCGATGACCGCGCCGGCAACATTCAGCGCCGCCTGGTTGCCGTTTGGCTCCACGACCATCAGATCGTTCGCCGCGACCCAGCCGCGGTGGGGTGGTGCTTGCACGTCACACCATGAATAGTCCCCCAGACAGCCGAGCACGGTGAAGACCGTGCCGGCGTAAAGGGCCGACACCACCGGAAATCCTTGATTCGGGCCCGCCCGAAGATTGACGTCGAACCGCGCCTGCGCGGTTGGCTGGGCCTGCGCGCCCGAGGCGAGCACCGTCAGGGCAAGCAGGGCTGCGATCAGACCGGCCTTCATACTGCTGATTGGCATGGCTTCTCCTCCGACCTGAACTAGAACACGCCTTCGGCCCGAATTTGCGCAGGAGGACGCAGTTCTCGCATTTTCGAAACGGGTATCGTCTGCCGGCAGGGGGGCGCGCTCGAGGGCAGGAAAACCGACGCATCGGCCTCGAGCGGTCACACCACCCAGGACAGCCAGAACGGGATCGCCACCGCCGAGGCAATCGTTGTCAAGGTGATCAGCCGCGCCACATACGGGCCATCGCCGCCCATTCGCGTGGCCAGGATGTAGCAGGCCGATGCACTCGGCATCGCGCCGAACAGCACCAGGATTTTCGAGGGCAGTGTCTCGAAGCCGGCAAGGCGTGAGATCAGCAGGGCGGCAAGCGGCATGGCAACGAGCTTGACCGCCACCGCATAGATCGCAAAGCGGTCGTCGCCCCGGGCGTCCGAGAGCTTGAGCCCGGCGCCGACCGCGATCAGCCCGAGTGCCAACGCGGCACCGCCCAATCGGGTGAGGTAGGCCGACAGTGGCTCGGGCAGGCTCAGCCCGACGGCATTGACCAGCAGCCCCGATACCGTGGCGACCACCAGCGGATTGCGCAGCAGCGCGCCCCACAGCCCGGTGCCGCTCTGGCGCGCGAGGCTCCACACTGCCGCGATATTGCCGGTCGGCACCGCCACCGCGACCACCACCGCGCAGATCGCCACGCCGGCATCTCCGCCGATGCGCTGCGACAGGGCCAGGGCCACATAGGAGTTGAAGCGAAAGGCACACTGCACGGCGCTCGAAAAGCGCCTCGGCTCGACTTTCATCAGTCGTCCGCCGAACAGTCCCAGCGCGATGCCGGTGCACAGTACCGCCAGCACCGAGGCGGCAAAGGGCGCGGCCTGCGACAGATCGACCTTGTTGCGAACGATCGCGGTAAAGAGCAGTGCCGGAAAGAGCAGGTTGTAGATCAGCTTTTCGAGCGCGCTCCAGAAGCCCTCGCCCCATTGCGTCAGACGGGCCAGCAGCACGCCGGTCAGGATCAGCGCAAGGTCGGGAAGGAGAAGGAGGAGCGTCGCCATGCAGGCAGTGTCGGTAGTCAGGGTGGGTGGCCCTGTGCTGCTCGCCCATACTTGAGCGGCCGCACTGCTCGGCTATAGTCGGGCGACGCCACGATAGCAGAGGATCCCAGGGTGCCAGCGCCCGCAGCTCGATCGACCAGTCCGCGCCCCGGTGGCGGGCAAACCGCTGGCAGCAGCGGTGTCCGCCGAGCCACGGCCAGGCCGCCGGCGGCGGTGCCGCCCGACGCACTCGACCGTGAGCGGCTGTTGGCCTTTTGCGATGCGATCTGGCTCGAGGACGGCCTGTCGGGCAATACCCTTGCGGCCTATCGGCGCGACCTCGCAATGCTCGCCGTCTGGCTGACCGGCCGCGACGCCACGCTGCAGACCGCCAGCCAGCTCGATCTGCAGGCCTATATCGCCGCACGCCATGCCGGCTCCAAAGCCACCAGCAGCAACCGTCGCCTGACCGTGTTGCGGCGCTTTTACCGCTGGCTGGTGCGTGAACGCCATCGCACCGATGACCCGACGCTTCGCATCGTCGCGGCCCGCCAGCCGCAGCGGTTTCCGCATACCTTGTCGGAAGGGCAGGTCGAGGCGCTGCTGGGCGCCCCCGACATTGCCACCCCGCTTGGTTTGCGCGACCGCGCCATGCTCGAGACGCTCTATGCCACCGGCCTGCGGGTCAGTGAGCTGGTCGGCCTGAGCAGTGTGTCGGTCAGCCTGGTCGACGGCGTGATCCGCGTCGTCGGCAAGGGCAACAAGGAGCGACTGGTGCCGCTGGGCGAAGAGGCGCGTCACTGGATCGAGCGCTATCTGCGTGAGGCGCGTCCGCCTCTTATCGGGCCACGCGCAAGCGATGCGCTTTTCGTGACCGCGCGTGCCGCGCCGATGACCCGGCAGATGTTCTGGAGTTTGATCAAGCGCCATGCGCAGGTGGCTGCCATTACCGCACCGCTGTCGCCGCACAGCCTGCGCCATGCCTTTGCGACCCACCTGCTGAATCACGGCGCCGACCTGCGCGTGGTGCAGCTGCTGCTCGGCCATGCCGACATCTCGACCACCCAGATCTATACCCATGTGGCGCGCGAGCGCCTGAAGTCGCTGCATGCGCAGCATCATCCCCGCGGCTGAGCCCGGTCAGTTAAGGAAGAAGCAAAAGATGAAGATCTGCATCGTCGGCCTGGGCGCCGTAGGGGGCCTGATGGCCCACCACCTCATCGAAGGCGGACGCGAGGTGAGCGCGCTTGCGCGCGGCGCCACGCTCGCAGCGGTCCGTGAACGCGGCCTGGTGCTGCGCGATGCCGCGGCCACCGACCCGCAGCGTCGGCTCGATCGCAGCGTGCCGCTGCGGGCCAGTGACCGCGCAGAGGATCTCGGCATCCAGGACCTGATCGTGCTGGCGGTCAAGACCACCGCGCTGGCCTCGGTGCCGGCCGGCATCGCCCCGCTCTTGGGCCCTGACACCATCGTGCTCTCGGCGATGAATGGCCTGCCCTGGTGGTTTTTTCATGGCTTTGCGCCGCCCTGGCAGGGCACTCGGCTCGATGCCTGTGATGCCGATGGCCGACTCGCCAGGGCGATCGATCCGGCTCGCGTGATCGGCTGCGTGCTGCATATGTCGGCGTTTTCGCCGGCACCCGGCATCGTGACCCGGACCTTCGGTGATCGCTACATCATCGGTGAGCCGGGTGGCGCGAACACGGCGCGCCTGGCGGCGGTGGCCGATCAGCTGCGGGTGCCCGGTATCGGGCTGGAGGTGTCCTCACACATCGAGCTCGATGTCTGGCTCAAGCTCTGGGGCAACATGACCATGAACCCGGCTTCGGCCCTGACCGGTGCCACGCTCGATTTGCTGCTCGACGATCCGCTGGTTCGCGAGTTTGTCTCGCGGGCCATGATCGAGGCCGCCGAGATCGGTACGCGCATCGGTCTGCCGATCAGCATGACGCCCGAGGAGCGCCATGCGATCACCCGCAAGCTCGGCGCGGTGCGGACCTCGATGCTTCAGGACACCGAGGCCGGCCGCCCGCTCGAGCTCGATGCCCTGATCGCGTCGGTGAGCGAACTTGGCCGACGCACCGGCGTGGCCACGCCCAGCCTCGATGCGCTGCTGGGCCTTACGCGGGTGATGGCGAAGGCGCGCGGACTGCAGCCGAACTGATCTGGGCGGCTGCGCGGATCAGATCGACCGCGCGCTCGGCAATCATGATGGTCGGCGCATTGGTGTTGCCGCTCACCACGCGCGGCATGATCGAGGCATCGACTACCCGCAGACCCTCGATGCCCTTGACGCGCAATTGCGCATCGACCGGATCGAGCGCGCCCGGGCCCATGCGCACGCTGCCCACCGGGTGATAGACCGTGTCGGCGTGGTTTCGGATGAATTGCTCGATCTCGGCATCGCTCGTGGCAAGTGCCGAGGCGGCCAGTTCCTTGCCGCCGAGCGACGAGAGCGCTGGCTGCGACAGGATCGTTCGCATCTGGCGAAAGCCGCTGACCATCTTGCGCAGATCGTCGGCATCATCCAGAAAGTTCGGGTCGATCAGCGGCGCGGCCAGTGGATCAGCGCTGGCCAGCCTCACGCTGCCGCGGCTTTTCGGCTGCAGCAGGCAGACATGACACGAGTAGCCATAACCGAAGTTGGTCTGCCGGCCGTGATCGGCGAGCTTGGCAATCGTGAAATGGAACTGCAGGTCGGGCACTGATTCGCCTGGAGCGCTGCGGATGAAACCGCCGGCCTCGGCAAAATTGGTGGTGAGCAGGCCCGAGCGCTTGTTGCGCCATTCGATGATGCCGGCGATCGCGCGCGGCACGAACGACAGGGCAAGGCCGAAAAGGCCCTTGAGCTGCGGTGCGTCAATCACCTGGATCACGTCGATGTGGTCGTGCAGCTGCGCACCGACGCCGGGTGCATCGAGCACGACATCGATGCCGTGTTCACGAAGATGGTCTGCCGGACCCACGCCCGAGAGCATCAGCAGTTGCGGCGATTGCAGCGCGCCCGCGCTCAGCAGCACTTCGCGGCTGGCCTTGACCTGCTTTCGCTCGCCGCCCTGCAGATACTCGTCGCCGACCGCGCGGCGCCCGTCGAAGAGGATGCGCGTGCTCATCGCCTCGGTGATTACCGTGAGGTTGGGCCGCGAGAGGAATGGTGTGAGATAGCCCTTGGCCGCGCTCCAGCGCTCGCCATTCTTGTGCGTCACCTGATACAGGCCGACGCCGTCCTGCTCGGCACCGTTGAAGTCGGGGTTGGCGCGATAGCCGGCCTGCACGCCGGCCTTCACGAACACATCCGAAATCCAGGTCGGGCTGCGCAGGTCCATGACATTGAGCGGGCCGCCGGTGCCGTGCCAGGCATCGGCCCCGCGCTCATTGTGTTCGGCACGCTTGAAGTAGGGCAGCACATCGTCATAGCCCCAGCCCGGGTTGCCTTGCGCAGCCCAATGGTCGTAATCGGCGCGATGGCCGCGGATATAGACCATGGCATTGATCGAACTCGATCCGCCGATCACCTTGCCGCGCGGCTGATAGCCGCGTCGTCCATTGAGTCCCTTTTGCGGCACGGTGTCGAAGCGCCAGGACGGCCCGTTCTTGGCCATCAGCGCCAGGCCCGCCGGGCAGTGAATCGCCACCGAGCGGTCCCAGGGCCCGGCCTCGAGCAGGCAGACCTTGACCGAAGGGTCTTGCGAGAGGCGCCCGGCCAGAACGCAACCGGCTGATCCGCCGCCGATGATCACGTAGTCGTACATGGTGAACGTCTCCTCTGATGTCAGGGGAAGCTACCACGGCGAGCAGAGCCGATACACTTGCGCTGCGCGGTCACCTG
>CAIKZV010000442.1 GCA_903831925.1 uncultured Burkholderiales bacterium | reverse complement strand
TGTTGCCGCTGCTGCGTGAGCGCCTTGCCAGCTTTTCGGCGAGTAGGCTCGCGGGCATATTCGAAAAACATGGCCTGCCCTTTGCACCGATCACCCGTCCGCAGGATCTCTTCGATGATCCGCACCTTCTGGCTACGGGCGGGCTGGCTTCGATGCAATTGCCCGATGGTCGAGAGACCCGCACGGTGTTGCTGCCACTGACTCTTGATGGTGAGCGACCGGGGGTGCGCCTGTCGCCACCGCGCCTTGGCGAGCACAACGCCGAGATCCTGCGCAGCCTGGGCTACAGTGAGGACGAGATTCAAACACTCGGTTTCGACGGGTAAACTGTTTCATTCATCCAGGACAATCGTGCCCGAGCACGCGCAAGGAGACGAACCATGATTTCGATCGGCACGCGCCAGCATGGCGCCGCTCGCAGGCGATCCATCGACGTGAGGGGCGACAATTACTTCAAGGGCGAATGGATGGAGTCGGGCGATGACCCGGTCCTGTCGCCCACGGTATTTCTGATCGAGCAGCCGCCTAATGCGACGCTTGTGCCGCACTTTCATCGCCAGAACCAGTTCCAGCTCTTTGTGGGCGGTGGCGGTACGCTCGGCAAGCATCCGGTCGAGACGGTGACCGTGCACTATGCCGGCGCCTATACCGGCTACGGGCCGCTGATTTCGGGCAGTGAGGGAATCAAATACTTCACGATCCGGCCGGTGTGCGAAGCCGGCATGATGTCGCTCGACGAAGCGCGCGACAAGATGATCCGTGGTCCCAAGCGTCATGAGAGCGTCGGGCCGGTCAGGGTTCTCGATGAGGCTGGGCGGCGAGCGGCGACGCGCGATCAGGTCAAGCAGGGCGAGCACTTCCTGCTGGCCATCAGCGACGAAGGTCTGGGCGTGGGTGAGGTTTGCCTGGATCGCGATCAGTCGATGAGCGTGCAGCGACACGCGGCAAGTCAGGGTGAATTCATTGTTGTGCTGAGTGGTCGTCTTCAGTTTGGCGAGCGCGAACTCACCGAGTGGGAGTCGATCTTTGTCTCTGCCGATGAGCCCTTTCCTGATCTGCGCGGTGCAGAAGGTGGCGTGCAGTGCGTCATCCTTCACTGCCCGCCGCGAGAAAAAGTCTATTTCCCAACAACAGCTTGATGACGGAGCGTTCCGCATGACCGATTCGAACCGCAGAAACCTATTGCTTGCCGGCGCTGGTGTCGGTGCCGGTCTTGTTGGCCCGCGCGCGTTTGCGCAAGCCGGCCCCTATCCGAACAGGCAGGTCAAGATTGTCGTCGGCGCTCAGACGGGTGGTCTGAGTGATGCCTATGCACGCCTTTTTGCGGAGCAGTTCACCAACCGCTTCAATGTGCCTTGCGTGGTCGAAAACAAGGGTGGTGCCGGTGGCATACTGGCGATCGAGGCCGTCGTCAAGGCCCCTCCAGACGGCTACACCCTGCTGTCGACCACCACCGGGCAGGTCTGGCAAACCCGCGTCATGTACAAGAAGCTGCCGTTCGATCTGGCCCGTGACATTGCACCGATCACGGTGTTTCCGTCGGGCCCGCTGATCGTGGCGGTTCAGGAAAAGATGGGCGTGAAAAATCTCGATGAACTCATCGAATACGCCCGCAAGAACGAGTGTTCGAGCGGCTCCTACGCGCCGGCCTCCTATCCGCACGTCTTCGCCGAGACCCTCAACAAGCAGTTCGGCTGCAAGTTCCAGGCGATCCAGTACAAGGGCGAAGGGCCGATGTGGATTGAAATGGGCTCGGGTCAGTTGCAGATGTGCGTTGGCAGCTATCAGGCCTTTTCGACTGTTGCCAGCAAGGGTGTGCGTCCGATTGCGACGACCGGCCCGATTCGCAGCCCCAAGCTGCCTGATCTGCCGCTGCTGACCGAGCAGGGTCTGAAGGCACCGATCGCACGCCTTGAAGGTGGACTTGCGCTGACGACGAGTTCGGGCGTGCCGGTCGAGATTCTCGAGCTGCTCTCGAAGGTTGCCGTCGAAGGCAACGATACGCCCCGGGCTCGCGCCTTGCGGGAGAACTTTGCGATTCCCAATGCCACCGGTGGCCGTGCCGAGGCGTTACGCCTGTGGCGCGACGACGCCCCGGCATGGATCAAGGAAGTGTCGGCGCTTGGCGTGACGCTCGACTGACTCGCATCCGAGGACCGGAGGAAACAGACATGTCCCTGGCATGGATGGGTTTGACCGAGCTGAAATCGATGCTCGATGCGGGCCAGCTGTCGTCGCTCGAGTTGACAGAGTGTCTGTTGCAGCGGATCGACAGGGCGGACACTCGCCTGCAGGCCTTCACCGAGGTCTATGCCGAGCAGGCGCGAGCCCTGGCGCGTGGTGCCGATCAGCAGCGCGCGGCCGGTCTGCCGCTTGGCCCTTTGCATGGCTTGCCGATCGTGCTGAAAGACCTGCTCGATATCGAAGGTCGAATCGGCACGCTGGGCTCCCGACATTTCATCGACCGGCGAGCCACGCAAACCAGTGCCACGGTGCAACGCCTGCTTCAGGCAGGCATGGTGCCGCTGGGCAAATTGCACATGACCGAGTTCGCCTTCGGCGGCTGGGGTACCAATCCGCTGATGCAGACCTCGCGAAATCCCTGGGATCTCGCCACCCACCGTGTACCGGGCGGCTCATCGAGCGGCACGGGCGTCGCGGTGGCAGCGGGATTTGCGCCGGTCGGTATCGGCAGCGATACAGGCGGCTCGGTGCGTATCCCCTCGGCCTTCAACGGGCTGACCGGTCTGAAAGTGACCTACGGTCGCATCAGCCTTTACGGTACGGGTTTGCTGAGTTGGACGCTCGATTCGATCGGGCCGATGGCGCGCAATGTTCGTGACTGTGCCTTGCTGCTCGAGGCTCTGGCAGGCCCTGATCCGCGCGATCCGGTCACGCTGACGCAGCCGCTTGACCAGTTTTCACGCGAGCCTCGCTCAGTCAGGGGCTTGCGTCTGGCGCTGCCCGATGCGAAGCAGTTGCCCGACTTCATGCATCCCGGTGTGACGCAAGCCTGGCAGGATGCGGCCAAAGTGTTTGAATCCCTGGGCGCGCAGATCGTGCCGGTGCGGCTTCCCGACTGGTTTTTCGGATTGTCGGCCAACACCGGCTGCATCATTGCCTGCGAGGCACACGCCCTGCATCGTGACTATGTCGACGATCCGGATGCGCAGCTGGGGCCTGCGGTACGCCAGCGGATCCAGAATGCCGCGAATTTCAAGTCATGGGAGTACGCCCAGGCGTTGCGAGCGATGCGTGATTCGCGCATCGCTTTCGCGCACTGGTTTGAACCCTTCGATGCGCTTCTGTTGCCCTCGGTGGCGATTCCCGCGATCCCGGTGCAACACGTCGATGAAGCGTCGCCGATTCCGGGTGCCTTGACCCGGCAGGCGAATTACCTGGGCTTGTGCGCGCTGTCGCAACCCGCCGGCTTGGTCGAGGGCTTGCCGGTCGGGTTGCAGATCGTGGGCAAGGCGTTTGACGAACGGACCGTGTTGTCCTTGGGTCAGGCTTTCGAGCAGGCCACGCCTCACCACCGTCGCCATCCCGATTTGTCAGCGCTCGCTCTCGGCTGATCTTCAGCCTTCAGCCACGATGGCGGCCGCCGCGTCGAGTCCGCCATCGCCATGCGGGACACCGAGCGCCTTGAGCCCTGCTCCGATGCAGCCCAGTGTTCCCAGAAGCGAGTGCGCGCTCAGATGGCCCATGTGGCCGACACGGAAAAAGTCGTGCCATCGCGGCGAATCGGGCGGCGCCATGCCGATCCCAATGCCAAGCGTCAGTCCAGCATGCTGCTCGGTCCACTCGCGCAGCCTTGTGCCGTGGCCGGGCAGTTCGATCGCGGTAACCGCATGACTGCGGTGCACGCGATCGCGCACATTCAGGCGAACACCGCCAGGACGCTCCCACGCTTCGAATGCCGCCCAGACGGCGCGCGCGAGCCTCGCGTGCCGGGCCCACACGGCCTCGATGCCCTCCTCGTGGACGATCATGTCGAGCGATTCGCGCAGCCCATACAGATGGTGCGTCGGCGCGGTACCGTTGAACCGCTGCGAGGGCGTGGGCGGGTTGGCTCGCGGGCGCCAGTCGAAATGGCCGGTGACACAATCGGCCCTCTCACGCGCACGGTCGGCACGATCGTTGAAGAACACGAATGCCATTCCGGGTGGCAGCATCAGGCCCTTCTGCGAACCCGCGATCAGCACGTCGACGCCCCAGGCGTCCATCTCGATGCGGTCGCAGCCCAGCGAGGCAATGCAATCGGCCTGCAGGAGCGCCGGATGCGCCGCCGAATCGATCTCGCGGCGGATCGCTGCGAGGTCGGCGCGCAGCGAGGTCGAGGTGTCGACGTGTACTACCAGCACCGAGCGGATCTCGTGGCTGCGGTCGGCGCGCAAGCGTTCACCGATGCGCGCTGGATCGATCGGCGATGTGCTCCCAAAATCGATCGTCTCGACCTGCAAGCCGAGCCCATGTGCCATCTCCGCCCAACCGCGCCCGAAAGCGCCGGCCAAGGGCACGAGCACACGATCACCGCGCGAGTGCGTGTTCGCGAGCGCCGTCTCCCAGGCGGTGTGTCCGTTTCCGATGTACATCGCGACCTGCTGCTCGGTGCGCGCGACTCGCTTGAGGTCAGGCGCGAGCGACTTGGTCATCTCGACAAACGGCCCGGTATAGATGTTCGGCGAGGCCCGGTGCATTGCGCGCAGGACGCGCTCCGGAACGATCGACGGGCCGGGAATGGCGAGGGTCTGGGGACCGTATGAGAGGCTCATCGAGGAGGGGCTTTCGAGTGCGAAGGCGATTGGTGGATGTAAACCGGATTGTCCCACGACGCAGGGTGTGCATGCAGAGGCGGCGTCGACACCCTCGGCGGGAGATCCAAACTCACACCCGAGACCGACCTTTTCCCAAAGCCCTCGTCCGTCGGACCCGGGCTCTATTTTTCCCGCACGAGCAAACCACGTCGTGATGTTCGGACTAAAGTCTGTTGCGCTTGAATGAAGTCTGTCGAAACATGCCGCGATGCGGAAAGTGGTGGCGACGAATTCGGTGTAGTTGGCGCCGCAGGCTCTTATTGGTCCGGACAACTGCTCGCGGTGTTTGCACTCGCCGTCAGTTTGAATCAACGCGCGAACAACTGAAGCCTGGGATTGACGACGGCATTTGTGATGCGGCGAAAGACCCAGGGCAGCCTACCTGTGCGGTCAGCTCAGCTCAAACGTTTGGCCGCAGAAAGAGCAATGGCGCGCTTCGGAAACGCTCGTAGAAGCTTCTTGTCCATGGTGACCATTATCGTGTCGAGCCTCATCGCAAGGGCAATGAACTCGCAGTCGTATGCAGAGCAGTCACTGTCGCGTACGAGTTCAAGCACAGCAAGAGAACCAACCTCAAACTCCGCACCCTCAAGCAAGCTCTCCGCTTCTCGTTGAAGGCTGTACGCCTGTTCAAAAGTGATGGCTTTGCGCCGGATGTATCCCGCCAGAATGTTGCGAAACTCACTGCGCCAGAGAATAGGCGCGGCCCAGTCCGAATCCTGCTCAAGTAGCACTTCAGCGGCGGCTGTGTATTCACCAGGCAAATACAAATACGCCAACACGTTGGAATCGACCACGATCATGGGCGGTCCTCGCGCTTCGCGGCATCAATGTCACGCGCGCGGAACTTGCCGGTGGGTAAGGCTGCCCGTAATGCTCGAGCACGGGCAATCCGTTCGCTGGCCATCATCTTTGTCGGCAACAATACCGACTCAAGGCACACGATGGCCTCGCTGTTCAGGCTCCGGCGGTTCAATTCTGCAG
>CAIKZV010000441.1 GCA_903831925.1 uncultured Burkholderiales bacterium | reverse complement strand
TTCTGCGGCATGATCGAGCTGCCGGTGCAGAACCGGTCGGCCAGATCGATGAAGCCGACTCGCGGACTCATCCAGATCACGAGTTCTTCTGATAGCCGCGATACATGGGTCATAACCAGTGCTGCGCCGGCACAGAATTCGATGGCGAAATCGCGATCGGAGACTGCATCGAGCGAATTGGCGCAGACCCTCTCGAAACCCAGGGTGCGCGCTACCCGCTCTCGATCGATCGGGTAGCTGGTGCCGGCCAGCGCTGCGGCGCCCAGGGGCAGGCGATTGACCCGCCGACGACAGTCTTGCATGCGCTCGTCGTCGCGGGCGAACATCTCGACATAAGCCATCAGATGATGGCCGAAGGTGACAGGTTGCGCGACCTGCAGGTGCGTGAAGCCCGGCATGATCGTGGCGTGATGCTGTTCGGCCAGATCGATCAGGGCAGTCTGCAGGGCGGCCAGCAGCGTGCGCAGATCGTCGATCGTGTCGCGCAGCCAAAGCCGGATGTCGGTGGCGACCTGGTCATTGCGCGAGCGGGCGGTGTGCAGCCGTTTGCCGGCATCGCCGACCAGTTCGGTCAGACGTTTTTCGATATTCAGATGCACGTCTTCGAGATCGAGTGACCACACGAAGCGCCCGGACTCGATCTCGGCGCGGATGTTTGCCATCCCGCTTTTGATCGCATCAAAATCGGCCAGACTCAGCAGGCCGACGGCATGCAGCATGTCGGCATGGGCGAGCGAGCCCACGATGTCGTGCATGGCGAGTCGCTTGTCGAAATCGACGGATGCGGTGTAGCGCTTGACCAGGTCGGCCACCGGCTCGGTGAACCGCGCTGACCACGCCTCAGATTTCTTGCTGAACTGATCTGTCATAAACTGAAGGCCTATGGCGTCAAACGAACCGAAAACCGTCGATTATAAGGCGCCCCATCCGGCAACGGCTGCTGCGGTCAAGGCGCGTCGGCAAGTCGAGGGCGGTCTGGCTCCGCTCATCCCTGATGCCTGCAATCTCGGCGTGGTGCTGCGCTCGCTCGGGGCGGTCAATCTGGTGGCCATCCTGGTCGCGGCAGTGCTGTCGACCGACCTTTGGCAAACCGTCGCCCGGTTCCTCCTCATCGCCACCGTCCTCGAGCCATCGCTGCTGCTGTCGCTGGCACTGTTGTGCATGGTTCGAAAAAGCGCCAATGCGGCGTCTCAATCATCGCAGTGGGCGGTGGCCATCGGATTGCCGGTGCTGCTGACCCTGCTGGTGTCCCTGGTCGTCCTGCAGCTTCTCGACATTCAGCTGGCGATCCCGGAAATCATCTGGCTGATGGTGTCGCGCGCGCTGATTGCGGCGGTGGCCGCCTGGGCGGTAGTCGAATATTTTCGTCTGCGCGCCCGTGCTTATTCGCCTTCCTTTGCCGAGGCGCGTCTGCAGGCGCTGCAGGCCCGCATTCGGCCGCATTTTCTTTTCAACAGTCTCAATACGGTTCTGGGCCTGATGCGGGGCGACCCGCGACGCGCAGAAGCCACACTTGAAAATCTCGCCGATCTCTTCCGGGTTTTCATGCGCGATGCCCGCGAGCTGGTCGCGCTCGACGACGAAGTCGTGACCTGCAAGGAGTACCTGGCCATCGAGCAACTTCGATTGGGGGCTCGACTCAAGGTCGTCTGGCAGCTCGACGATATGCCCGGGGATGCGCTGCTGCCCTCGCTGCTGCTGCAGCCGCTGATCGAAAACGCGGTTCACCATGGCATCGAGCCAAGCAGTGAAGAGGGGACGATTTCGATCACGGTCGGTCGCAGCGGCGACCGCGTCAGAGTCGAGATCCTCAATCCGATTCCTGCTGCAACACAGTCGCGGTCCGGCAACCAGATGGCCCTGTCTAATGTCCGGGAGCGCCTGATGCTGCTGTACGATATCGAGGCAGACCTAAAAACAGGCGCAGAAGGCGATCGTTTCCGCCTTCAGCTTGAATTTCCATATCGTAAAGAGAGGCGAAGCCGAGATGTCCGACGCTACTTCGATCCTGATCGTTGATGACGAAGGGCCGGCCCGCAGCCGGCTTCGCGAGGTGCTTTCAGACCTTGCTCCCCAATTTCCGCACCGGATCGTCGGCGAGGCGGCCAATGCCCCCGAGGCGCTGGCGCAGATCGAATCTCAGCGTCCGCAGATTGTCCTGATGGATGTCCAGATGCCGGGCATGACCGGCATCGAACTGGCCCGCCATATTTCGGCGCGCGCGGCCGAGGCCGATCAGGACGATCCCAAGCCGATGCCGCTGATCATTTTCGTCACCGCGTTCGACGAGTTCGCGGTCGAGGCCTTTGAGGTCAATGCGCTCGACTATCTGCTCAAGCCGGTTCGCGCTCAGCGCCTTCTGGGCGCACTGATTCGGGCGCAGACACTGTTGCCTGCCGAGCATCTCGAAGCCATCGATCAACTGGCCAAGGCCACCAATACCCGGCGTCGTCAGCTCTCGGTTCACGAGCGCGGTCGGGTCATTCTGGTGCCGGTCGAACAGGTCCTCTATCTCAAGGCTGAGCTTAAATACATCACGGTGCGCACCCGGGAGCGCGAGTTCCTGATCGAAGAATCGTTGACCTCGCTGGAAGAAGAATTCAGCGAGCGCTTCGTGCGGATCCATCGCAATGCGCTGGTGGCTCGTCCCTCGATTGCCGGTTTCGAGCGTGTGACACCGACCGGCGAGGGTGAAGCCGGTGATCCCTATTGGCAGGTGGTCTTGCGCGAAGTCACCGAGAAGCTGCCGGTAAGCCGTCGCCAGTGGTCGATCGTCAAAGGGCTGGTCAGCTGATCACTGCCGCAAGCCACACCGTCGTCCCTTTTGTTCAACCCTTTCCCTTCTGGTTCTGAGCATGTCCCAAGCGCCCACCCGGCTTGTCATCGCGACGCGTGAAAGCCGCCTCGCGCTTTGGCAGGCGCACCATGTCCGGAACCTGCTGCTCGGCTTGTACCCCGACTGCCAGGTTGAACTGCTTGGCATGACCACCACCGGCGACCAGATCCTCGATCGCGCGCTCAGTGAAATCGGCGGCAAGGGTCTCTTCACGAAAGAGCTTGAAGTGGCGCTGCTCGATGGTCGGGCCGACCTCGCGGTGCATTCGCTCAAGGATGTGCCGATGAGCCTGCCACCCGAGTTTGAGCTCGCTGCGGTGCTGCAGCGCGAAGATCCGCGCGATGCCTTTGTGTCGGGCGCTTATGCCTCGATCGACGATCTGCCCCAGGGTGCGCGCATCGGGACCTCGAGTCTGCGCCGTGCCGCGCAGTTGTCGGAGCGCCGCCCCGATCTGCAGGTCTTGCCGCTGCGCGGCAATCTCGATACCCGCCTCGGCAAGCTCGACCGCGGCGAATACGACGCGATCGTACTGGCCGCGGCAGGATTGAAACGACTCGGCCTGATCGACCGGATCCGTTCGGTCATGCCGCCCACCGACAGTTTGCCGGCGCCCGGTCAGGGCGCGCTCGGCATCGAAATCGCGGCCGGTCGCACCCAGCTCAGGGCCTGGCTTGCGCCGCTGGTCGATCGCCGCAGCTGGCTCGAAGTCACTGCCGAACGCTCGGTGTCGCGAGCGCTCGGTGGCAGCTGCCGAATTCCGCTGGCCGCCTATGCCGTGCTCCAGTCCGACGGGACACTGCAACTCGACGCCTTGCTTGCTACCGACGGCGTGGTGCGCCGCACCTCGGTGCGCACGCCGCGGGTGGTCAGTCTGCAGCCAGCCGATGCCGCCGGTCCGGCCGAAGGCCTCGGACCCGACTACGAGGCGGCTGAGGCACTGGGCGAGCAGGCGGCTGTCGGCCTGGCCTGAAGCCATCGACCGGCATTCGTCGGCGGGTTTGCCTGGGCTGCTGAATCACGTGTCAGTGCGTCACACCTCAGCCGGTATTCGATGAAGTCCATCGTTCTCACGCAGCCGATCATGCGCAGTGAGTCGATCAAAGCGGCCCTTCGCGCGGTCGGTTGGGAGTCGGTCGAGGTGCCGATGAGCGCGATTGCCGAAGTGAGTGATCTCGAATGGCCTGAAATCTGCGCCACAGCGGCGCGGGCGCGCTGGGTGCTGTTTCCCAGCCCGGGTGCGATCGCGGTCGTCATGGCTGCCCTCGAGCGACATGGCCTGAGCTGGCCGGAAGGTCCCGGGATCGGTTTGATCGGGCCCGGCAGTCGCGAGATGCTCGCAGCCTGGCCATCGCGGATCCCCGGATTGGCGCGCGCGTTGACGATTGCCCCGAGCCTTGCCCCGTTCGATGCCG
>CAIKZV010000440.1 GCA_903831925.1 uncultured Burkholderiales bacterium | reverse complement strand
TTCTATGCCTATGGCGTGGTTGCCCGGCTGGCGCTGCTCGCGGCCTCGCTCGAACTCGAACAGACTGATCCGAATCAAGACCGAAGCGGCTGAACGGCCGCTCGGTGTCACTCCAAGACGGCGGCCCATCCCATGCGCATTCTCATCGTCCTCGACCCGCTCGAGTCGATCAAGACTTACAAGGACTCGACCTACGCCATCATGATGGCGGCGGTGGCGCGAGGTCACTCGATCTCGGTCTGCGAGCTGCCCCAGTTGTGGCTGGCTGACGGCCATGTCTGGGCTGATGCGGCTGTCCTCACGCTCACCGGGCCGCAACTCGGCGACCCTGGCCATGATCCTCACGACTGGTATCGCTGCGCCGAATCGGTGACCTCGCGTCTGAGCGATTTCGATGCGGTCCTGATGCGCAAGGACCCGCCCTTCGACCAGGAATATGTCTACGCCACCTGGCTGCTGGAGCATGGCAAACGCGAAGGCGCGAAGGTCTTCAACGACCCCAAGGCGATCCGCGACCATGGCGAGAAGTATTCGATTGCCGAGTTTTCGCAGTTCACCGCGCCCACCATCGTGACCCGTGATCCGGTGCGCCTGCGTGCCTTTGCCGAGCACCATGGCGAGGCGGTCTTCAAGCTGCTCGACGGTATGGGTGGGGCATCGATTTTTCGGGCCCGCAGCGACGATCCCAACCTGTCGGTGATCATCGAGACGCTCAACCAGTTCGGCGCCCGCAGCGTGATGGCTCAGCGCTATCTGCCCGCCATTGCCGAGGGCGACAAGCGGGTGCTGCTGATTGGCGGCCAGGTCGTGCCGTATGCGCTCGCGCGGGTGCCCAAGGCCGGCGAGGCGCGCGGCAACCTTGCCGCGGGCGGCACCGGTCGGGCGCAGCCGCTGTCGGCGCGCGACCGCGAGATCGCCGAATGGTTCGCACCGCGCCTGTATGAGCGCGGCCTGTTTCTGGTCGGACTCGATGTCATCGGCGACTGCCTGACCGAGATCAATGTCACCAGTCCGACCTGCTTTCGCGAGATCGCCACCCAGACCGGTTTCGATGTCGCAGCACTCTTTGTCGAGTCCCTCGAGCGCGAGGCGGTGCGCGCTGCATGATCGGCATCCTGCTGATCTCGCATGAGCCGCTGGGCACGGCACTGCTGCATTGCACGCGTCATATCTTCGGGCGCCTGCCGCCGCAGCTGGCCGCACTCGATGTCATTCCCGATGAAGATCCGGAGGTGGCGGTCGGCGCCGCGCGCGAACTGCTCAAGCGCATCAACGATGGTACCGGCGCGATTGTGCTGACCGATCTTTATGGCGCGACACCCGCCCGCATCGCGGCTCGTCTGGCCGAACCCAAGCGCATCGCCGTCATTGCCGGCGTGAATCTGCCGCTGCTCGTGAAGGCCCTCACCTATCGACGCGGGCCGCTCGAAGAAGTCACCGACAAGTTGCTCGACGGCGTTCGCGAATCGATCCGCACGATCCACTCCCCCGACCCTGACGAGGATCCCACATGAAACAGGCCACGGTGGTGGTGGTCAACAAACTCGGTCTGCATGCCCGGCCATCGGCTGCGCTCAGCCAGACGGCGAGCCGCGTCAAGTCCGAGG
>CAIKZV010000439.1 GCA_903831925.1 uncultured Burkholderiales bacterium | reverse complement strand
GGTGCAGGTGCAGGTGCTGAAGGCTGCTCTCTGCGACGGGCTTCTTCGAGCAAGCGCTGATCACGCTGGGCTCGTTCGCGGGCTTCGCGTGCCTGCAGCCGCAGCTGATTTTCCTCGAGTCGCTTGTCGCGCTCGGCGGCATAGACCGCATCCTGCGTAGCGCGAGTGGCGGACTCTTCGCGTCGCAGGGCGTTTTCCTTTTCGCGTCTCTCACGATCAGCACGCAAGGCTTGCGCGCGACGCTCGAGTTCGGGCGCCACGCGCTCGCGCTCGACTCGCGCCTTTTCGGCCGATTCGATGCGGGCTTCGAAGGCTTTCAGATTATCGAGTGTCCTGGCCGCCTCGGCCGCACTCGCGGCGGCACGCTCCTCAAGCGCGATGGCCGTGCGTCGATTGAGCTCAAGTGCGGTGTTTTCTCGCAAACCTGATTGGCTGCCACCTCGACCGCATCGATACGACTGTCGACAAGACGCTGTCGTGACGTCACATCGGCAAGGCAGCGCGTCACCAGAAAGCGGCGATAGCAGGCGATCCGCTCGCGCAACAGGGCATCGTCTGTCTCGTCGCGCGACAGTGCAGCAGCCTTGATCGCGGCTTGTGCAGTCTCGACATCCATCGGCGCAGACAAGTCGAAAGCGCTCAGGATCGACTTGGGGTCGACAGGCAGCGGAGCTGGTGTCGCCCGGTCGGGCGGCCCGGCTGTGGAGCAGGCCACTGTCGCCAGCAACAGCAGGCTCGACACTGTGACAAGGCAGATCCTGACCATGTCAGCGCCGCCAGCCGCCGCTCAGGCCAGTGTATCGGCCAGACCGCGCCGCGGCGCAGCCTGATAGTCGGGCGACTGCATTTCTATCAACCGGCTCACGGTTCGGTGGAATTCACCCGACATCGCCCCCGCGACATACAGCTGCTCGGGCGGCACATCGGCGGCGATCAGCAGCTTGACCCGCTGATCATAGAAAACATCGACCAGCCAGGTGAATCGCCTGGCCTGCGACGACATCGCCGCCGTCATACGGGGCACGGAGGACAGCATGACGGTATGAAATCGGGTCGCGATCTCGAGGTAATCAAGCTGCGATCGCGGCCCGTCGCACAGGGTAGCGAAATCGAACCAGACCACGCCACCCGATCTGCGCAGGGCTTCAATGACGCGATGCTCGATCGTGAGCGTCGGGTCCTCGGTCGATGGCCCGGCAATCTGCTCGAAAGCCTGCGCAAAGCGACGGTCCGTCTCGGGGCCGAGCGGACTCAGATAGACATCGACGCCCTGCATTGCCAGACGCCGGTAGTCGGTCCCGGCATCGACATTCAGGATATCGAGATGGGTCTTCAATAGCGCGATTGCCGGCAGGATAGTGTCGCGGTTCAGGCCATCGGGATAGAGGTCATCGGGCCGGTAGTTAGAGGTCATCACGAAGACCACGCCGTTTGCAAAAAGCCCACTCAGCAGGCGCTCGAGAATCATGGCGTCGGCCACATCCGAGACATGAAACTCGTCGAAGCAGATCAGTCGATGCCTCGCCGCCAGCCTGCGGGCAACTTCATCGAGCGGATCGCTCACCTGCCTGAGTTCGCGCAGTTCGCGATGCACGCTGCGCATGAACTCATGAAAGTGCACGCGCGTCTTGCGCACGACGGGCACCGCCTCGTAGAACACATCCATCAGCAGGCTCTTGCCGCGTCCGACGCCGCCATACATCCAGACGCCGCGTGGCACCTGCGGACGATCGAGCAGCTTGCGCAGAAAACCCGAACGCCTGCGCTTGAATTCGCTCAGTTCATCATCGAGCCGCTGCAGCCTTTCGACCGCAGCCTGCTGCGAGGCATCGCTGCGGTAGCCACGCTCGGCCAGCAGCTGCGAGTATCTCTCCAGGACGTTCATCAGACTTGGCTCATCACTGCGGATGCCCGCTGCAGCGCTTCAAGTGCCGGCAGCAGGCGACCCGCAGGCTCACATGTTCAAGGCACGCTTGTCGACCGCCAATGCTGCTTCACGCAGCACTTCCGAGAGCGACGGGTGCGGATGGCAGACACGCGCGATGTCCTCACTCGAGGCCTTGAACTCGATCGCCACCGCGGCCTCGGCGATCAGGTCGGATGCACCCGGCCCGATGATATGAACGCCCAGCAACTCGTCAGTTGTCGCATCAGCAAGCATCTTGACGAAGCCGTCGGCGGTCGCCATGCCGAGCGCCCGCCCATTGGCCGCGAATGGGAATTGCCCGGACTTATAGGCACGGCCCTCGGCCTTGAGCTGCTGCTCGGTGCGACCCACCCAGGCGATCTCGGGCGAGGTGTAAATCACCCACGGAATCGCGTTGTAGTCGATGTGCGGCTTTTGACCCGCGATCAGTTCGGCCACCATCACGCCT
>CAIKZV010000438.1 GCA_903831925.1 uncultured Burkholderiales bacterium | reverse complement strand
TGCCATCGACGCGCTGTCGCGTGTCGGCATTGCTCGCGAGTATGTTCGGCGCTATCCGCACATGCTCTCCGGCGGCCAGAAACAGCGGGTCAACATCGCCCGGGTTCTGACCCTTCGTCCGCGCCTGATCGTCTGCGACGAGGTGGTCGCTGCGCTCGATGTCTCGATCCGCGGCGATGTGCTCAACCTGTTTGCCGAGCTGCAGCGTGACTTCGGCCTGACCTATGTCTTCATCACCCACGACCTGTCGGTCGTCTCCCATGTGAGCGATCGGGTCGCGGTGACCTATCTGGGACGCTTCGTCGAACTCGGGCCGACCGAGGCGGTCAGCGAACGGCCGATGCACCCTTACACCGAAGCATTGATGTCGGCCGAACCGATCGCCCTGCCGTCGGCGATGCGCACCGGCAAGCGCATCGTGCTCGAAGGCGAAATCCCGAGTCCGATCGATCCGCCCTCGGGTTGCCGCTTTCGAACCCGCTGCCCTCACGCGCGTGATCTGTGCGCGCAGAAAGAACCCGAGTGGCGTGAACTGCGTGAGCGTCACTGGGTGGCCTGCCATTTCTCGACGCCGGACGGACCGCCGTCGGCGTCGACTCATTGACCTGCACAAAGCCGCATGCACCGCGCCTGACCCGGACAAAAAAATCACCACAGGAGACCCGCATGACCGATCGACATCATGACGCCACACTGAATCTCGAAGGACGGACCCTGAACCGACGCGAATGGCTGTCACTCACCGGCGCAGGCCTTGTGATGGCCGCAGCCGCACCTGGCGCATTTGCCCAGGGCAGCCCCAAGCGTGGCGGTGTACTGCGGGTCTCGGGCTCGGCCAACCCCTCAAGCCTCGATCCGGCCACCGGCGGTGCCGGCACCGACCACACCTACCTCTGGACGATTTTCGACACGCTGGTCGAATGGGACTACGACACGCTCAAGCCCAAGCCCGGCATGGCCGACTGGTCTTACCCCGATGCCAAGACGATGCTCATCAACATCAAGCCTGGCATCACCTTTCATGACGACACGCCCTGCGATGCGCAGGCGGTCAAGTTCAACCTTGATCGTGGCCGCCAGGACCCGCGCTCGAACATCAAGGCCGATCTGTCGAGTATCGCGTCGGTCGATGTCACCGGGCCGCTGCAGGTCAAACTCACGCTGCTGCGCCCCGATACCGCACTGCCGGCGATCCTGTCCGACCGCGCCGGGATGATGTATTCGCCCAAGGCGGTGCGCGAGTTCGGCAATGAACACGATCGCAAACCGGTCGGCGCAGGCCCCTGGAAATTCGTCAGCTGGGCCGACAACCAGAAGATCGTCGTGACCCATTACGACAAGTACTGGCGAACCGACCGCGGCTATCTGGGCGGCATCGAATTTTCGATCATCCCCGAGCTGGCCACCGGTCTGCGTTCGGTGGTCGCCGGCCAGAACGACATGGCCTATGCATTGCCACCGCGCCTCAAGCCGATCATCGAAAAGAGCAAGGACCTGAACCTGGTCACCGGCCCCACGCTGTACTGCCTGCAGCTCTACTTCAATCTGGCCAGAAAACCGCTCGACAACGTCAAGGTCCGGCAGGCGATCAACTACGCCCTCGATCGCGAGGCCTTCGTGAAACTCGCGCTGTCCGGCATGGGTGAAGTCGCCACCATGCAGTTGCCCAAATCGCACTGGGCTTATGACCCGTCGGTGGCCACGCTCTATCCGCATGACCTCACCAAGGCGCGCGCGCTGCTTGATGAGGCCGGATTCAAGAACGGCTTTGAACTGGTGGTCGGCGGCTACACCGACCAGGACTCGGTGCGCCGCGGCGAGATCATCATGGAGCAGCTCGCCAAGGTCGGCATCAGGCTCAAGTTCATCAACGGCACGGTGCCTGAAATCAGCGGGCAGTTCTTCGGCAACGAGAAGAAGTTCGATGTGCTGCTGTCAGCCTGGACGGGTCGCCCCGACCCGGCGATGACCTATGGCCTGATGTATGCCAAGGATGCCTACTTCAATGCCGGCCGGGTCGAGGTCTCACCCGAACTGTCGACGCTGCTGCAGGAAAGCCGAGCCAGCGAAAACATCGAGACCCGCAAGCAGGTGTTTGCAAAGATCCAGCGCATCGTCATGGAACAGGGCCTGGTCGCGCCGCTGGCTTTCACGCTCGAGTTCAACGCGATCAGCAAGAAGGTCCAGGGCTACAAGCCCAATCTGCTGGGCAAGCCGAAGTACGAGTTCCTGTCGATGGCGGGTTGAGCCAGCGATGCTGACCGCTGCACGCCGCGCAGTGATCCGGCGCCGCCTCCTGCAGGCGGTGCCGGTGCTCGTTCTGGCCACGCTCGTGGTCTTCGGGCTGCTCAAGCTGATGCCGGGCGACATCGCGATCACGCTCGCCGGCGAGAACGCGACTGACGAGCGGATCAACGAGATCCGTGAAATGTATGGCCTGAACCGGCCCTTTCTCGTGCAGTACGGCAGCTGGCTCGGTCATGCACTGATCGGCGATCTCTCGAAGTCTCTGGCCTCGGGCGAAGCGGTCGCCACCTCGATTGCGCGCAGTTTTCCCAATACGCTGCTGATCGTTCTGCTGGCGATGGGGGTGGCGCTGCTGCTGGGCATCCCGCTGGGCATTCTGGCCGCAAGCAAGCCCGATAGCCTGCTCGATCGCGTGGTCACCTCGATCGCCTCGCTGGGCATTGCGGTGCCGAGTTTCTGGCTGGCGATGATCCTGGTGGCCTGGTTTGCGCTTGAATGGGGATGGTTTCCGGCAACCGGCTCGGTGGCGCTTGGTCAGGACCCGGCCAAGGCCTTGCATCACGCGGTGCTGCCGGCGCTGGCGCTGGCGGGCGGCGGCCTGGCAGAAGTGTCACGCCAGTTGCGCAGCTCAATGGTCGAATACCTGTCGTCATCGCCGGTGCGCACGCTGAATGCCAAGGGCTTGTCGCCGATGTCGATTCTCTGGAAACACGGTCTGAAGAATGTCGGCGTCAACCTGCTCACCGTGACCACCCTGCTCTTCAATCGGATGCTTGCAGCCACCGTCGTGGTCGAAGCGGTCTTCGCCATCCCGGGCATGGGCAATCTGATTGTCAACGGCGCGCTGCATCGCGACCTGCCGGTCGTGCAGGGCGTGGTCTTTGTGATGGTGCTGGTCGTGATCACGGTCAACCTCGTGGCCGACGTCCTCTACACCGTGCTTGATCCGAGGATAGGCTGATGGCACGCGCGTTTTTCGCCTGGCTGCGATCCGACCTGCGCGCCGCTCTCAGCCTGGGCTTTCTGCTCGCACTGCTGCTGATGTCGCTGGCAGCCCCCTGGATTGCGCCCTGGTCACCCACTGCCCAGAACATCGACATTCCGCTGGCCGATGCCGATGCCGCGCATCCGCTGGGCACTGATGACCTCGGTCGCGATGTGCTGAGCCGACTGATCTATGGTGCATCAGCGACGCTCTTTGCAAGCTTTCTGGCGGTCATCATTGCCACGGTCATCGGCGTGCCGGTGGGCTTGCTGGCAGGCTTCAAGGGCGGATGGATCGATGACGTCATCAGCCGCATCATCGATGCGCTGCTGTCGTTTCCGGCCATCGTGCTGGCGATCGCGGTGACCAGCGCACTCGGCATCGGTCTGACCAACGGCATGATCGCGGTCGGCATTGTCTTTTCGCCGCAGATCGCCCGCCTGGTCAGAGCCCGGGCGCTGGTCGTGCGCCAGGAGCTCTATGTGGATGCGGCGCGCTGCATGGGCGCCTCGAACGCCCGCATCCTGTGGCGGCATGTGCTGCCCAATGCGATCCAGCCGGTGATCGTGCAGGTGACCCTGCTGCTGGCAGGCGCACTGCTTGCCGAGGCCAGCCTGAGCTTTCTCGGACTGGGCATCCAGCCGCCGAATCCGAGCTGGGGCGCGATGCTTGCGCGTGCCTACCAGAACATGGAGATCGCCCCGGCGCTGATGTATCCGCCGGGTCTCGCGATCCTGTTCACTGCGCTTGCCTTCAACACACTGGGCGAATCACTGCGGGTCGCGCTCGACCCGACCATGAAGCGCTAAGCGGCACCTTCGCCAGCCCTGCCGCTCACGCCAGCCGCTAGCCGGCGCCCCGCCCTTTGGCAGCCGCCTGCAGCGCACGTCGCGCATCGCCCTCACGCCGCAAGGCCTCGATGCGATCCGGATCAACCCGGGCGTAAACCTCGCGCCAGGATTCGTCCTGGCTCCAGCGAAACGGCGTCTGCACCGTTGTGCGGGGCAGCCTGGCGGTCTCGAGCAGGTCGAGCGCAATGCCGAGCGTCGCGCGCTGCATGTCGGCGTCATAGGGCTTGCCAAACGGGTTGCCAAGCGGGAAGTCGTTGAAGACGAAGCGGGCGACGCCACACTCTTCAACAATGTCGCGTGCCGATCCGATCACCACCGTGGGGATACCGTTTGCTTCGAGATGCCGACTGACCAGACTCACGGTCTGGTGACAGACGGGTCAAAGCGCGGCGATCAGCGCGACGTCGACCGCATCGTCGCGGCACATCGCCAGCACGGCCGGCGCATCCTGGCTCACGGTGCGGCTTTGCGAATACTCGGTCGGCACACCATAAAAGCGCGGACTCACGCTGCCGATGCGACCGCTCGCAGCCGCTTCGGCCAGCTTGCGAAGCGGCAGAAACGATTCGACGTCACGGGTATGCGTGCTTTCCTTGTCCCAGGCGAGATTGTCGGTAAAGAGCCGATCTGGCGGGGACTCGGCCGACCCTGACCAGACTGCGTGCACATGGTCTGCGGGATCGTCGCACCATGCACTTGCGGTGGTGACCAGTGCCACCCGTGATTCGGACAGGGGCCTGGCAAGCGGCGCAAACGGCACGTCGTGGTGATGCGCGTACACGTAGGGCCTGGGATATCCCAGTGCCGCGTAATACAGACGCGTGCGATCGATATAGCTCACATGCGTGCGATGAGTGGTTCCGGCCATGACAATCCCTCAGTAAACAATCAAAGACATTTTCAAAACTGCCGCGGCGGCAGGTGCAGACAGGCAATGCCCAGCTCATCGCCCGGTACGAGCGGATAGCGTTTCAGCACCTCGGGGTCGTGGCCCGGCACCACATGGTCCGCAGAGTCCGCCTCCCGAAACAGCCGACGATGACCCTCGAGCATATCGGGCACATTGAAGACGATCGGAAAGGGACGACCGTCGTCCATGTTTTCGTAGTAGTGGCTGGCATCGGACGCCAACACGACCCAGCCTCGCGCGGTGCGAACCCGCACCGACTGCAGGCCCCGGGTATGGCCGCCGATCAGCATCAGTTGCACACCCGGCGCCAGCACAACGTCACCATCATGGAATTGCACCCGGTCGGCATACACGTTTCGCACCAGCTCGACCACATCGTCGACGCCATAAGCATGGCGCACGGTGGCATGACACATGCAGCGGCCGGTGGCGTAATCGAGCTCGCGGTCCTGCACATGAAAGCGGGCATTCGGCAGGCGCGGCAGGTTGCCGGCGTGGTCGTAATGAAGATGGGTCAGCACCACATCCTTGACATCCTCGGGCGCCACGCCCAGCACGCGCAAAGCCTCGACCGGGCAGCGAGACCAGTCGCGGCTACGACGCCTGGCGGTTTCCTCGCTGAAACCGGTATCCACCAGAATCGTGCGGGTCGGTGACTTCAGCAACCAGACGAAAAAATCCATCGGCATCGGGCCGTCATGCGGATCAGCGGGGATGAAATTGTCGCGCCGGCGACGCTGGGCCATGGTCGCATAGCGAATCGCATAGAC
>CAIKZV010000437.1 GCA_903831925.1 uncultured Burkholderiales bacterium | reverse complement strand
GAGCCGTCGGGCTGCGGTCCGACCGCGCGAAGATCACCACCAAGGTTGACCCAGCCGTGCCGCACCCCTTGCGCAATCAGTGCCGCGCAAGCGCGGTCGACCGCATATTCCTTGCCGAAACCACCGAAGTCGACCTCCATGCCAACGCGTGGCAGTCGCACACTGGTCGCCCCGAGCTCGACCGCAGGCCACGCAATCAGCGGCAGGAGCGCGGCCAGCGACTCGCCGGAGGGGACGACCTTGCGACCGAAATCCCAGGCACGCCGCAAAACGCCCGAGGTCGGATCGAAGCGACCATCGCTTGCCTCAAAGAGCGTGGCGGCATAACGAAGCAGGTCGATCGTCTCGGTATCGCACTCGACCGATGGCCCGCCCGCTGCACTATTGATGGCGCAGACGATGCCGTCGTCGCGATAACGCGAATATTTGCGCTCGATCCTGTGCACTTCATCGATCGCCGCCTGCGCAGCACGAACGGCCTGCGCCTGCGGCAGGCCGGCGATCCGCACTTCGCAGGCGCTCGCCATCGCACCGAATGCGAAACCCAGCTCACCCGGCGATGCCTGCGTTGAGATTCTCATTCGACCCGTTCAAAAACGTTTGCTGACCCCGGTCTGCACGAAGATCGCGCTCAGCGGAGCAAGACCAGGACTGCCGGTACCGAACAGACGCCACGAGGACTTCTGCTGGTAGTACTCGACCCTCATATCGGCCGTCCAGGTCTCATCGAAGTCCTTGGCGATCCGGGCACCCACCGTTGCCGCCCCGAATGCACTGAGCCTTGCGTCGGCCGATGCGAGTGCGGTGGGATTGTTGCCATAGCCTGGCGGATAGGGCGCACCCAGCGTCGGGTCGTAGACCGGATCGTAATAGAAATTGGCAGCGCTCTGGCTGTAGTAGCGCAGAAGCGGCGTGAAGGTCCAGCCACCTGCGCCGGGCATCACATATTCGACGGTACTGGTATTCGAGCGAACCCCGTAAGTATCCGAATAAAAGCGGTGCGCCAGCCTGAGCGTGGTGCCTGGACCATCGAAATAGTGGTTCCAGCGAAGCAGCAGCGCCGCCTGATTGCGCTCATTGGGCCGCTGATCGACCAGTTTGTAGGGATCATTCAGATAACCGCGGGACATTGCATACGTCACGTTGACCTGAAGGATGTCATTGGAGGTCAGCGTCTGCGTGACACCCAGGAGCATGTCGCTCGTGCTCTTGTGCTGATAGCTCACCACCTCATTGACCGGATTGACCACATCCCAGGCTCGGCCGAACCCGACTGCCAGCGTGGTGTTGTTGTCATCGCTCGAAAAAGTCGCCTGGCCCGATACCGCCTTCGACAGGTAATCATGTTCAGTCGAACCGGCCACGCCGAGCGAATAGGAGCTGCGCGACTCGTAGCGCGTGACGCGCAGATCACCCGCGCGACGAAAGTCGGCCAGATGCGACGCGCTCGAGATCGATGAATGCCAGCGCGGCGAGGCCCCGGAGACGGTATCCATCACACCCGAACCCGATACCGACCAGCTGCCGGCAATCGGCACCAGAAAATAGGCCGAGGGCGCCGAGACCTGAATCCGATCGAAGCCGGGCTGCCAATCGCGGTAATTCAGATAGCGCACGCCAATGACGCCGCTCTCGGGTGCGCCTTCGGCGTGAACCGGCGGTGCAACGCCCGGCAGCGCCAGCGCTGCGCCCAGAATCGCACCGCCCAGTGCCCGCGTTGTGCGCTTTACACCGGTTGCGACGGCCGGTGTCGAGGTGTCGCTCAGTTGCATCCGCAGCCTCCGCCGCCGACGCCCATGCCGCCGGATGAACTTTCCTTGCTCGCATAGATATGCTCGACATATTTGGTCTCGAGCGGATCACCTTCAAAGGTCATCGAAGGCTTGGCGAGATTGCCCTTTTCCCAGGGTTGCACCGGCTCCAACCCGGCGCAGGCGCTCAGCGCCAGTGAGGTCATCGTGATCACCGCGAGCGATTTCAGTCCTTGTCTCATGGCTTGACCTGCTCGAGTGCGGTGGCAATCGCTGCCTCGAGCGTGGCCCGATCCTCATCGCGAAAACCGGAATGCGTCGCGATCACCTTGCCATCCGGACCGACCAGCACTGAACTCGGCATCCCCTTGATTCCGTAGGCCTTGGGCGACTCGGCCTTGGGATCGAAGGCAATCGGAAACGCTGCGGGAGTCTCGGCGAGAAAGCGATTGGCGTCTTCCGACTTGGCATCGACATTCACCGCAAGCACCGAAAAGCCCTTGGCGCCGTATTTGCGCTGCATCTCGCCCATCCAGGGAAAGGACTTTCGGCAGGGCACGCACCAGGAGGCCCAGAAGTCGAGGTAAACCACCTTGCCGCGCAGATCGGCAAGCGACACCGGACCCTGCGGGCCAGTCAGGCTCACCGGCGGCGTCGCATCACCGGGCTTAAGAGCCAGCGCTGGGCCTGCATAGCTCAACACCGCAAAAGACAATGCCAAAAAGGTTCTGATCGGGCGTTGCATTGAGACCTCCTTGAAGATCAAAAATGGGATGGGCTGAGTAAGACCGTTGCTGGTTTCACTTCAACAACACGATGGCAAAACGACGTCGAATCAGGGCGATCAGGGCCACCACACCGAGGAGCGGCAATGTCGGATCGGCCGGCAATCCGGAACCCGCCACGCAGCCACCTGCGCCGGCGTTCAGCGGTGACGCCGCTGATGTGCCGGATGCCGCGAGCCCGGTCGAACTGGTCGACACTGGCACTGCTGCCGGCGAAGTG
Source organism: uncultured Burkholderiales bacterium (assembly GCA_903831925.1). Taxonomy (GTDB): domain Bacteria; phylum Pseudomonadota; class Gammaproteobacteria; order Burkholderiales; family Burkholderiaceae_E; genus UBA4615. The sequence continues at coordinate 8,677 of CAIKZV010000437.1, read as the reverse complement.
AGGGCCGCCAGCGCCGGATCAGCACTCGGCGCTGATCCCGTGGTCGAAGCCGACGATTGCGCCGTTGCGGCCTGGATCGCCGTCCCGCCCAGCGTGGCAGTCATCGCCGGTGTGGGCGCGTTGGTCGTCAGCGTCATCGATCCGGTGATCGATCCGACCGCGGTGGTCGGAAAGACAATCTTCAGATCGCAGGCCTGGCCCGAGAGCAAGGTGAAGGGCAGCGGTGCGCAAGCACCAGGCACACCTGCGCTGCTGCCCAGCGTAAAGCCGCCGGCGAACTGAGCGCTGAAGGCCTGCAATGGCGCGGTCCCGTTATTGGCGAACTGGATCGTGCCGGTCGCGCCGGTTGCGATATCGACCGAGCCGAAATCGAGGTTGGCCGGTGCGAACGATCCGGACGTGGTCGCCAGCTGATTGCCCTGCCCGGTGAGCTGGAGCGCGAGCACCGCACCTCCGTCGGTTGTGACCGACACCGATGCGGTTCGTGAACCGGCCTGGGACGGCGCAAAACTGATCGTGACCGTGCAGGTCTGTGATGCCGCGACAGGCGTGCCGACCTGACAGCTGCCGCCCCGCTGAAAGTCTGCCGCCGCCGCGCCACCCAGGGCGATCGAGGTCGGCGTAAACGGAGCATTGCCGGCGTTGGTCAATGTGGCGATTTGCGACGCGCTGGACTGGCCGACATCAGTGGTCGCGTAGACCAGCGGTGCAGCCGAGACCCAGCGCGGCTGGGGCGTCGGTGCTGACGTGCCGGTACCGGAGAGCGTCACGCTGCGCGGGCTGCCGGATGCATTGTCGGCAATCACCAGCGACCCTGAGACTGCACTGGCCGATGCCGGAGTGAAATTGATGACGACGGTGCAGGTGGCCGATGCCGCAAGCGTGGCACCACAACTGTTCGATGCAATCGCGAACGCACTCGAACCCGATATCGCCACCGAACTGATCGACAAGGTCGCGTTGCCTGAATTGCTGAGCGTGAGCGACTGGCTGACCGCAGAGCCGATCGTCGCGGTACCGAAGGACACGGTTGTGGTGTTCAGGCTGGAGATCGGCGCGGGAACAGGCGTGCCGGTACCGACCAGGGTCACGCTCGGCGTGCCGTTTGACGCGTTGCTGGCGATCGAGAGGCTGGCTGAACGCGCACCCAGCGCCGATGGCGTGAAAGCCACCGCGATCGTGCAACTTGCGCCGATCCCAAGCGTCGAGGCGCAGGTGCCCCCGCTTCTTGCGAATTCCGCGGCATTCGCTCCCGAAACCGATACCGAACCGAAGCTCATGACCGCCGTACCGGCATTGGTCACGGTCACTGTCTGAACCGGCGAGGTGGTGCCGATCACCACAGCGCCGTAATCGAAGAGCGACTGCGAGATCGAGATCGACGCAGCAGGCGCAGGATTGCCGGTGCCTGTGAGCGCGACCGACGAAGTGCCGCCGCTGGCGTTGTGCGTCACCGAGAGTGTCGCTGCACGGCTGCCGGTAGATGCCGGCGTAAAGCCCACCACCAGACTGCAGCTGCCGCCTGCCGCAACGCTCGCGCCCGACGTGCAGGTGCCCGAATTGCTGAAATCAGCCGCATTGACGCCACTAAAGGACACGCCCGATATCGACAGCGGGCCGTTGCCGGTGTTTGAAAGGGTTGCCGTCCGGGTTGCGGCAGGGGTGCCAATGATCGTGCCGGCAAAACTCAGCGACGAGGGCGACACGCTTGCCACCGGCGCCACCACGACATTGCCGGCAGCCGGATTGGCGATATAGGCCGAGATATCGGCTGCACAATCGCTGTTGCAAAAGCCATTGAGCACGCCCATGCCACCGGTGTTGCCGCTGATCGCGCTGAGGATCAGCGAGCCCTTATTGGTCGCGCCGTTGTTGATCTTGTTGATCTTCGACGTCGGAAAGCCGTTGTGACACCCGCTGGTCGCGCAAGATCTTGACGCGCCGTTGGTATTGGAAAAAAGGGCTTTTCCGTTGACGGCGTCAGGCGCGGCGAAAGTCGCCGCTGCGGGCGTAGGCACAAAGCTCACGGCAGCAAACAGCAAGCTTGAAAGGATGTGGCGCATGTTCATCATGGGGTTGACTCCTGTCAGGCCGTGCAGACAGCCAGTGCGGCGAGATTGAATGCGGCATGGACCGCGATCGACTGAATCAGACTGCGGCGCCAGACATACAGACCGGCGAGTGCCAGACCCGGCAGGGCCCAGGCCAGCGGCAACGGCCAGGGGCTGCGCGCCCAGTGCATGGCGACAAAGGCCAGTGTTGCGATCACGACTTCGATCCAGCCGGATCGATTGCGCCCGCCACGCGCTGCTCGCACGCCGTCCTGCAGACCGGCGCGCAGCGCGACTTCTTCGATGAGCGGCGCAATCGCCAGAGCGAGCAGCAGATCAGGAAGGCCTGCGTGAAGCAGTGAGTCACTGCAGCCCAACGGGCCTTTAGCAAGCACCACGAAAGCGATCGGCAGACCCACTGACAAGGCCAGCACACAAAGCGCCAGCGTCGAGCCGATGGTCGGTCCACGACCTGCTGAACCGGCGTGATCATGCAGTCGAAAAATGATTTTTTCGGCTGCGACAGTCGGCAGACAACTTTGGATGAGCGGTTGAGGCTGACCTCCAGGCGGCGGCCTGGAGCCGACCGGCGATGTCATACTTTTCATGTGCAAATTACACATTTACATCGCACCTTGATTTCGTACCCTGAGGAACCGACGCCATGACCTGCTTGCCTGACGAATTAACCCGAACTGCCCGGGCTCTGGCCGGAGCATCACGGCTTGACCGTGATAAAAATCACATGCCGGAGACAGCCGGACGTCGGGCACAGACAAACGGCATCAAGGCTGTGAATTCCTTACTGGCGGGCTTGCGTCGACTCGTCGTGCTGACGTCTGCAGCAGCCGCACTGTCGGGCGCGGCGCTTGCCGCAAGCGATGCCGACTTTCTCGACCCCGACGACGCCTTCAAATCCAGCGTCTCGACCAGCGCCGACGGGCGAAGCCTCGTCATCGGCTGGCAGGTTGCCGAGGGCTATCACCTGTATGGCTCGCGCATGGCGGTCACCGCCGCCTCGGCGCAGGTGCAACTCGGCACACCGCAACGGGCGGCGGGAAAGATCGCCTTCGATCCGATCCTGAAAGAGACGGTTGAAACCCTCGGCGGCAATTTCGAAATCAGGATTCCGATCGACAAAGCACCTGCCAGCTTCGAGGTCGAACTCACCAGCCAGGGCTGCGCCGATGCAGGCCTGTGCTATCCGCCGCAGTCGAAACAGGTTCCGATCGTTCTTGCCGCTGCGGTCGTCAGTGCGCAGACGATCGGTGCCGCACCGAAAGCCCCCGGCCTGATCGAAGACGACAGCGGTGTGGGGCGAGCGCTCAAGAGCGGCAGCCTCCTGCAGGTCGTGCCGCTGTTTCTGCTGCTCGGTCTGCTGCTGTCGTTTACGCCCTGCGTGCTGCCGATGGTGCCGATCCTGTCATCGATCATTGTTGGCCAAGGCACGACCGTCACGCGACAACGTGGCCTGGCGCTCTCGGCGGCCTATGCGATGGGCATGGCAACGGTCTATACCGCCATGGGCGTGGCAGCCGGTCTGGCTGGCGAAGGCATCGCGGGCGCCCTCCAGCATCCTGCCGTGCTGGGCAGCTTCGCGCTGATCCTGGCAGTGCTGGCCCTGTCGATGTTTGATGCCTTCACGCTGCAGATGCCCTCCTCCATCCAGAGCAAACTGTCGAGTGCCAGCGACAAACTGCCTGGCGGCAAATTCACGTCGGTCTTCGTCATGGGAGCGCTGTCGGCCATGATCGTCGGGCCCTGTGTGGCCGCGCCGCTCGCAGGCGCCCTGGTCTATATCGGATCGACCCGGGACGTGATCCTGGGCGGCGCAGCGCTGTTTGCAATGGCCTGCGGCATGAGCGTGCCGCTGCTGCTCACCGGTCTGTCTGCCGGCAGCCTGCTGCCTCGGGCCGGCGCCTGGATGGTCGGCGTGAAATCCTTCTTCGGCGTGCTCTTGCTGGGTGTGGCGCTCTGGATGGTGGCGCCGGTCCTGCCCGCCTGGGCGTCGATGCTCGGTTGGGCGGCGCTCGCCATCGGCTGCGCCAGCATGCTGCGCGCGTTCGATCCCCTGCCCGACAATGCCCGCGGTTTGCGCCGACTCGGCAAAGGGCTGGGGATGCTGGTTTTTGTCGCGGGCGCGATGGAGTTGGCCGGGATTGCCATGGGCGGCACCGATCCGCTCAAGCCGCTGGCACCGCTGGCTCAGACATCGAGCGCTGCAGCCGGCATCGCAAATGCCGATACCGGGGCAAATCGCGCAGAAAGCGCCGGCGAACTTCGCTTCCGAAACGTCGCCTCCAGCGGCGAACTCGATGCCCTGCTCGGACAATCAGCGCGCCCGGTGCTGGTTGATTTCTATGCCGACTGGTGCGTGGCCTGTAAAGAGATGGAGCGATTCACCTTTTCGGATGCGAAGGTCAAGGCGCAGCTTGCAGGCTTCGAACTGCTGCGCGCTGACGTCACCCGCAACGATGAAGCGTCCAAGGCGCTCATGAAGCGGTTTGGCCTGTTCGGTCCGCCGGGACTGGTGTTCATGAAACCCGGCGCGGGCGAAATCGACGGCAGCCGGGTGATCGGCTATCGCAAGGCGTCCGAGATGGTGTCTCACCTCGAACGCGTGGCCGCGATCGGCAGCAACTAGAGCGGCGGGGATGCCTTGCGGCGAAGGCTCGGGTCGATGCGCTCGAGCGAAAGCGCCACGGTGTCCCCCTCGATGCGGACCAGACCCAGACGGGCCAGCTCGTCAAGCTGACTGCGCGGATGGATATCGCGACTGACCGACCGGGCAAGCTGCTCGAAGCTGACACCCCGGGCGCGCTGCTGGCGCGGTAACTGGCGGGGCCGGCGCTTGGCATCGAGATAGCGTCGATCGGTAAGCCAGAGGTCGATCAATGCGCTGGCCATCGATGCTGGAACCGGCACCGATGCCTGAGGCGAGCGACCGATGAGCCGCTTGGCTTCCCGCCGATGCAAGCCGGTCGCCAGACTCACCGCACTGATCGTCGGCTTTTTACCAGTGTTCTCGAGCATCGCGACGGCCGCGTCGACAAAGGCCGCACGCAGGAGATGGTCGATGCTCGCATGGGTCAGGCCGGCATCAAGCCAATGACGAGCGACCCGCGCGAAGTCCCGTTCGGCGCGGCCCAGCATCGATTCCGTGGTCGGGGCTGATTGACCGGCCTTGGACTGTCGAGCCAAAGATCGGGCGGTCACCGGGCTCACGCCAGCGTCCTGCCGACCAGGCGCTCCAGGATGCCGAGCGGGGCTTGCGCCGGATCGAGCATGCCGGCCACCGGCAAGTGGAAGGTCTGCTCGAAGGCATGCTGACCACCCATGGCGGCGTGTGACACCTGATCGGTGTAGACGATCCAGCTGGAGCCCGGCGGGAAACCGACATCGCTCTGATCGGCCTTGATCTGATAGTCGAGGTCGGCCTTCATGCGGTCATGCAGACCGAGCATGAAGTGATCGTAGTCGCTGCGCAGCCGTTTGGTGATGCCCAGGGCCTTGAGCACCTTATTCGCGCCGGGCAAGGGACCCCGAATCTGCGGCAGAAAGCGGCGCGACACCGCCTCGAATGACTCGCCCAGACGCCAGGCGCGCGACTGGCCATTCGGGTTGACGTTGCTGAATACCCGCAGAATCCGATCGCCTCCGGTCGGCGACGACGGAAAACTGTCGACATGCAGGCGTGTATCGTCCTTGCGCCATGAAATGTCGCGGCCGGCGATCTCGACCGGTCGAAAACTGGTGCGTGCCTGCTGCAAGGTCGGCGCGTAGTGCGGCAACAGGCCGCGCAGCAAGGACCGACTGGATGCGGCATAGCGCGCGAGCATGAGCTCAAGGCGCCGCTGCGACGCCGCGTCTGCACTGCTGCCGCTCAGGCGATTTCGGGCGCCATCAAAGCTGACATTCTTGCCATCTCCGGCAGTCGCGGGTGACATGAAGTCGCGCTCGTCGTCTTGCAGCGCGAAGACAAGGGACGGCATGAACAACACGCCACCGGCTTCAAGCGCACGGGTGGCACGCTCCTGTTCCTCAGCCGTGCAGGCTGGGTTCCAGGAGTCGACAGAAAGCGTAGTGACGGGCGTCATGGTGGGGGTCCCCGATGATGTTCGGGCCAGGCTGTCCTGAGGTGCGAGTCTATCCTTCTCCGGCCAGAGTCCGAACCGCGGATAAAATCATCGTTTTTCAGCTTGGCACAGACTCCATGGACTGGTTGACGCCCTATATGACGCAGCATCCGGAGCTGCCGGTGTTTCTTGCGATCGGCATCGGATACTGGATCGGCAAGTTCAAGCTCAAGGGCGTGGGCTTCGGACCGGTGACCGGGTCGCTGATCGCAGGGCTTCTCATCGGTTACCTCTTTCACGTGCCGGTCGCCGATACTGCAAAACAATTTCTTTTCATGCTCTTCATGTTCGGGATCGGCTATTCGGCCGGGCCGGGCTTTGTGCGAGGCGTCCAGGACGGCGGTTGGCGATGGGTCGCGCTGGGCGTCGTGATTCCGGTGGCCGGGGTACTGACAGCCTTCGTCATGGCTCGACTGCTCAAGCTCGAGCTGGGTTATGCCGCCGGCATGATGTCGGGTGCCCTGACCGAATCCCCGGTGATCGGCACCGCCAGCGAGGCCATCCGGTCGCTGCCGCTGCCGGGCGAAGAAAAGGAGCGCCTGATCAGGCAAATCCCGGTCGCCGATGCACTCACCTACATCTTCGGCACTTTCGGGGTGATCTTCTTTTGCGCCTACATCGGTCCCTGGCTGCTGCGTCTGGATCTGAAGGCGGAGGCGCTGAAGCTTGAAACCGCGATGGGCATGGACCGCGAACGCCAGGATGTCACGTCCGCCTGGCGGATGTTCGAGTTGCGAGCCTATCGACTCGATCCGTCTTATTCGGTCGTCGGTCAAACGATTGCCCAGGCCGAGTCGATGGCGCAGCCGGCATGGCTCTTTATCGAACGCATTCGGCGCGACGAAACGATTATCGAGGCGCGACCCGACACCGTCCTGAAGGCAGGCGATGTGGTTGCCGTGATCGGCCTGAACGAGACCCTGGTCGGCACACTTGCGCCGCAGGCAGAGGAAGTGTTCGACCGCGAACTGCTGGACATCGGCCAGTCGAGCCTCGAGGTGGAGATCACCCGACGCGACATCGCGGGAACGACCATTGATGCGCTGCGTGCCGCCCCCGAACTCATCAGAGGCGTGTTCGTGCGAGCGATCAGACGCGGTGGACAGGACCTCCCGGTCGCACCGGGCACGGTATTGCAACGGGGCGACAAGCTCACGCTGTTCGGGCTGACCCCCACTGTTGAGCGGGTGGCGCAGCGCCTGGGCGACGTGGCTCATCCACCCCGGCACACCGACTTCGTGGCACTGGGCCTGGCGATTTTCACCGGGGCCTTGTTGGGGCTCGCGCTGGCCTTCCCGGTAGGCGGCCTTCACATCGCACTCGGAAGCAGCGTCGCGGTGCTGCTGATGGGGCTCGCAATGGGCTGGCGAAACTCGACCCATCCCGAATTTGCCTTTATTCCGGCAGGCGCCATTGAGTTCATGAAATCAATCGGTCTGGCCGCCTTCGTGGCCATGATCGGGCTGAAGGCCGGGCCGGTATTCGTTGATGCTATCCGGGAGATCGGCCTGCAGGTCTTCCTCGGGGGTATCGTGGTTACGCTTGTGCCGCAACTGGTCGGTCTGCTGGTGGGCCGCTACCTGCTGGGACTCAATCCATTGCTGCTGCTGGGGGCGCTTGCCGGCGCGCAGACCATGACCGCAGGTCTTGCCGCGCTTCAGGAGCGCTCAGAAAGCCCGGTCGCCGTCATCGGCTACTCAAGTACGGTGGCCTTCGGACACATCCTGATTTCGATCGGCGGAACAGCGCTGATCTGGATGTTGAGCTGATCGCAGTAACTTTAGATCGCCAGCCCGCGGCTCGAACGCCTGTCTGAGGCGCTCGAAACCGGCTACCAGTTCTTCATCGGTCGGCGTGAGGTCGGGGCCTAGCTTCATGCGGCCTCACGTTCAAGGTGACCGGCGCTATGCGGCGTTATTGCGCAGCGTCAAGTTCGCGAGCGAACGTGGTCTACCACCGGGTTCGGCCCTTTTCTACGCGCTACGAGAATGACGCGCAACGTACTGACGAAGCACGCCATCCATACGCGACTGCCAGCCTTCCCTTGTGGACTTGAAGTAGGTAATGACCTCGGGGCTGTAACGCACCGATACCAGCAACTTCTTGTTTTCGGACTTTGGACGACCGAGCGGCAACCGCAAAGGAATCATGGCGTTTAACTGACGCAGTGTTAGCGGCTGAGAATCGGGATCGCTTTTCGCCGCCGCCATGATGGCCTTGTCCTCAGCCGCGGTAGGCACGCGGACAGTAGTCCGCTTAGAGACTTTTGACATAGTGCTTTACCTCACGACGATGGGCGCGGCGAGGGCTGATGATCCTTCGCGTTGTGCCACGATCTACAAACGCCACGTAGTACAGAATCTCCGTGTTTGGAGCGAGTGCGATCATTCGCATCTCGTTGTAATCAAACCGGTCATCAACCCACACCACCGCAGCTTCCCAATCTAGTTCGACCGCCATGAGTAAGGACACGCCGTGCTTGGCTTGGTT
>CAIKZV010000436.1 GCA_903831925.1 uncultured Burkholderiales bacterium | reverse complement strand
TGTCGAGAATCGGGTTTCGGCTCAAGACTGACTGTAAACCGTTGATTTGCATACATTATACCTACGGCAATCAACGAATGTAAATGCAAGTTAGGTAGGATTGAAAATCCGCGTGTCGGTGGTTCGATTCCGCCCTTGGCCACCATCACTATCAACGGCTTGCGTGTGTTCACTCACGGCAGGCCGTTGTGCTTTGTGTCGTTCCTGTCTGATTGCGCAACGTCAGCGCGGCCGGTCACCCTTGACCGTCACCCGGTTGCCATAGCGCCGCTGCGGCCAGTAGTCCCACATGGCTCGGTGCTGTGCACTTCGGTTATCCCAGAAGGCCACGCTGTTGGGCTGCCAGCGAAAACGGCATTGAAAGAGCGGGTTGGCTGCATGCTCGAAGAGGTAGGCGAGGATCGAGTCGCTCTCATCGACCGGAATGCCCTGAATGCCGCGGGTAAAACCCCGATTCACGAAAAGCGATTTTTTTCCGCTCACCGGATGAGTCCGGATGACGGGATGAGCCGCCCGAGGATAGGCCGGCTTGTCCTGCACACCGAAATTGGCATAGGTGCCGCGATAGTTGAGCTCACCGTCATGCACGGCGACCAGACCATCAAGGTAGGTTTTCATGCGATCTGACAGCGCCTCGTAAGCCGCAAACATGTTGGCAAACAGGGTGTCGCCGCCCTGCGCGGGGCATTCCTTGATGTAAAGGATGCTCCCCAGAGGGGGTTCGTCGTCGCATGAGACGTCCGAATGCCAGCCTTCGCCGTTGGCGCGAGGGCTGTCCTTGTCAGCCGTGATGATCATGAGTTCGGGCAAGCCTGGCTCGTGAGGCGCAGCCGGGTGCAAATGCAGCGGGCCGAAGTGGCGGCCAAAGTTCAGGTGCTGTGCAGGCGTCATGTGCTGGTCGCGAAAAAAAACCACGCAGTGTGTGACCAGCGCACGTTCGATTTCCTCCAGCTGAAGGGGCGTGGGCGCAGCCAGATCCACGCCACTGATCTCGGCCCCGATCACCGGCGTGAGCGGCTCGACAGTTATCGTCCTGTAGGGCTCTGCGGCCTCAACCAGATGTCGAATGCGCGGGCCCTTCTTTCGTAATTCAAGACTGTTCGCCAGCATGCTTGTCTCCGTTATGAGGGTTCAACTCGAGGATACCCGCGGCAGGCCGAGATCGCCCAGCAAGGCAAGGGTATCGGTCCATTCGCGATCCAGATATCGCTTGGCATCAACATAGCCGCGAAACGCTGCGCGGTTGCCGGATTTCACGACCAGTTCCTGCCATCCCGCCGAGTCCGACACTTTTCGCAGCGCGGCCTCCCAGTAGCGGATCTGGTCGACCGTCACGCCCTGCGGCAGGCAGACACCGTTGTAGGAAACATAGTCTGCTGCCACCCCTTGTTCGCGCCAGGTCGGCACCGCGGAAAGCCAGCCGCCTGTTGCCCTCTCGGGACTGACGACCGCCAGTGCGCGGATTTTCTCGCGATGCGGCTGAATTGCCGGGGCGGTCGCCGAGACGACGTCGATGTGCTCACCCACCAGCGCAGCCATCGAGTCGGCTGAAGAGCGAAACGGCACGATCGTCAGTCCCTTGACATCGACGCCCGCCGTGCGAAGCGGCTTGGCGATCGCCAGATGGGTGCTCGATCCGGGCGCTGACGCGACCCCGATGCGCAGCAGGCCCGGGTCCTGTTTGAACACATCGACCAGATCCCGCACACGACGATATCGGGAGGAAGCGTTGACGACGACGAAGGTACTTTCCTCCACGAGCGTCGCGACCGGCGGGAAATCCCGCACGTCCGCTTTGAGCGCGCCGCCGGCGGCAGCGGCAATACTGCCGGTGTGAAATGTGGTCAGCCAGTGTGCATCGCCACGGTTTCGCATGAGGGTCTGCAGGGCCAGAAGACCGGCTGCGCCAGGCTTGTTTTCCACGATGATCGGCTGCCCGTTGAGCAGTCCCATTGTCTCGAGAGTGCGCGCGATCGTTCGGGCATACAGGTCGACTGAGCCGCCTGGTGAGACGCCCAGTGTCCAGGTGATGGGCCGTGTCGGCTTCCAGTCGGCTCGCGCCTGTGTTGGCAGAATCAATGCTGTCGCAGCAGCGCTCGATGCGATCAGGCTTCGACGTCGAGTCTGACTGATTGCTTGCTTCATGCAGTTTGAGATCACATCTGCTCCAGGGTGGCCCTTTTCGCTGCAATTTTCAGGCGGCGCTGACGGGTAGGACGAAAATGCTGTTCGAACGATACCCAGAATGCGCAGAGCACGCGTTCCAATTCGTTCCGTCAATTCGTCTTGCGTGAGCAAGGTAGCGATGCCTGCGACCGAACACATCACGCTTTCTCAGGACACTGCACCGGGCGCCAGTGGTTCCCACTCGGGGCCCAAGGGTGCCTGAACCGTCAGCGATGCGCCGCCGTCGGGATGCGGCACGGTCAGTGTGGCCGCATGCAACCATAAGCGCGTCATACCCAGCCAGGCCGCCACGGCGCGATTGTGTGCACCCTTGCCGTAGGTACTGTCGCCGACCAGCGGATGACCG
>CAIKZV010000435.1 GCA_903831925.1 uncultured Burkholderiales bacterium | reverse complement strand
GTAAGCGTTGCGCGATGACAGCGCAAGCCCATCGGTGGCGCGCTCGGTTTCGCCGGCAACCATCTCGATGGGGAGCGCAAACTGACTGACCATGCGACGGATGATCATCAGCTGCTGATAGTCCTTCTTGCCGAACACCGCGACCCGTGGCTGCACACAGGCAAAGAGTTTCATCACCACCGTGCACACACCGGTAAAAAACCCCGGTCTGAAATGACCTTCGAGGATGTCCGCCAGTTCGGCGGGCGGGCGCACCGAAAAGGTTTGCGGCTCAGGATAAAGCTCGGGCTCTTTCGGCGCGAACAGCACATCGCAACCTGCCGCGCGCAACCGGTCGCAATCGGCTTGCCAGGTTCGGGGGTAGCTGTCGAAGTCTTCATTCGGTGCGAACTGCAGGCGGTTCACGAAGATGCTCACCACCGACACATCGCCCAGCGTGCGAGCACGGGTCAGCAGTGCGATGTGGCCATCATGAAGATTGCCCATGGTGGGCACGAATGCCGGGTGTCGGTAGGCGCCCAGGTGCTCGCGAAGTTCGGCAATGGTGTGTGCGATGTACATGTCGGGGCTTTACCAGGCGTGCTGCGCATCCACCGGAAAGCTGCCGTCCTTGACCGCCTTCACATAGGCTTCGATGGCTTGCCGCACGCCGCCGGCGCCCTCCATGAAGTTGCGCACGAATTTCGGGTTCTTGCCCAGGTTGACGCCCAGCATGTCGTGCATGACCAGCACCTGACCTGCAGTGCCCACACCCGAGCCGATGCCGATGGTGGGGCATCGGGGCAATTGCTGCGTCAGACTCGCCGACAGTGCCGCCGGGACCATCTCCAGAACCAGCATCGTTGCACCGGCGTCCTGCAACTCATGGGCATGGCGGGTCAGCTCAGCGGCGGCTTGCTCGGTCTTGCCCTGCACCCGATAGCCGCCCAGTGCATGGACGGTTTGCGGTGTCAGGCCGAGGTGGGCACACACCGGAATGCCGCGTTCGACCAGGAAGCGCACGATCTCGGCGGTCCAGCCGCCGCCTTCCAGCTTGACCATGTGCGCACCGGCCTGCATCAGCGCTGCGGCGCTGCGCAGCGCCTGCTCGCGGGATTCCTGGTAGCTGCCAAACGGCAGATCGCCCACCAGCCACACCGTGCCCTGCACGCGACGCACGCCACGTGCCACGCTCTGCACGTGATAGCACATGGTCTCAAGGCTCACACCGACCGTGCTCGACAAGCCCTGACAGACCATGCCCAGGGAGTCGCCGACCAGGATCACTTCGATGCCGGCCGCATCGGCCACGGCGGCGAAAGTGGCGTCGTAGGCGGTGAGCATGGCGATCTTCTCGCCACGCGAGTGCATCTCGAGCAATCGGGGCAGGCTCATCGGGCGGCGCATCGGCGGCACAGCATGGACCGGCAAAGAACCGTAGGGCGTGGAAGTGGTCAAGGCTTTCTCCTGAGAGCGGGGCGTCAGGCTAACTCATCTCAGGCCTGTCAGGCGCTCAAACCAGGCCCTGCAAGCGCGCCGCCTCACCCCGCAACAACTCAGGCGATCCGAGCATCTGCCGATTGAAGCCGATCCGCTTGAACCAGTAGTGCAGCCCGACCAGATCGGTGAAGCCCATGCCGCCATGCACTTCGGTTGCGGTCTTGGCGACCGAGGTGGCCACCTCGCTCAGATGCGCCTTGAGCTGACAGGCCACCAGACTGGCTTCATCCGGAATCTCGTCGAGCGCATGCCCGGCATACCAGACGAAGGCCCGCGTGGGCTCGAGGTCGGCCGCCATCTGCGCGCACATATGCTTGACCGCCTGGAAGGATCCGATCACGCGCCCGAACTGCACCCGCTGACCGGCATAGGCAACCGCCTGATCGATCATGTTCTGCGCAGCACCCAACGAATCGGCGGCAAGCATGGTGCGGCCGATGTCGAGCACCCGCTGCATCACCGCGGCATCGGTACCGACAAGCGGTTCGGCTGCGACCCGATCGAACACCAGTTCGCCGATCGGCCGTGTGCGATCGACGGTCTCGAGCCGCTGGCGCGTGAGCCCTGTGGCGTCAGCCGCGACCAGATGCAGGCCACCGGACATAT
>CAIKZV010000434.1 GCA_903831925.1 uncultured Burkholderiales bacterium | reverse complement strand
GGGCGATCATCTTGCAGGGGCCGCACCATTCGGCCCAGTAGTCGACCAGTACCAGACCGTCCGTCTTGAGAACGTCTGCGTCAAATTTATCGTCGGAAGTGTGTTTGATGTCCATGTCGGGGCCTTGGTTCGGGGCCTGAGGATCCCTGGACCGCATTGCGGCAGGGCGGGTTACAGCGTCATCTAACTTACCATAGCTCGAAGCGGCCCGCCTTGTGCCGGCTCAACGCGCAAAGGATTTTCGACTTGTGACCGATCGCCCGCCGTTGCCCCGGATCGGACTGCCACCGCCCCAGCGCTTCGCGCCGCTTGGGCCTGGCGCTCGTGCATTCTGGCTCGCAGCGGCTGATCGGCTCGCCGACTGGGTTGAGGCGCAGGTGGACGACTCAGGCGACATTGGTGCCTCGCCGCTGGCGATCATTGTGCCGGGTGGGCCTCTGGTCGCCCCGCTGCAGGCGGCGCTGTCCCAGCGGATGGGGCGGATCGGAAAGGCTTGGGCGCCGCCGCCCATCCGGCCGCTGGAGCAGTGGCTGTCTCAATGGGCGCCGGTCGCGCCGATGACGGTGCTAGACGACCTGGCGCGCACGCTGGCAATGCTCCAGTCCCTCGATGAGGCCATGCCCGAACGGCTGCAGCAGCACTCGGTCGGTGAGCGATTCGCCTTTGCCGATGGGCTGCAGCGGGTGCTCGATGCGCTGACGCTGGCCGGTGCCCAGGGGCGTCTTGCCGATCCCGAGTGGCTGGCCGAAGTGGCTTCGCGCTTCGGTTCGCCGGCGGCGCAGGAGCGGCTGAGCGAGGATCTGACGCTGCTCGGACGACTGCAAGGCTCGCTTGGTGAGGCCGGTGGCGCGTCCCTCGAGCGTGAACTGCGACGGGTCGGCAGGTTGGCCGATGTCTGGGTGGGCTCTGGCGCAAGGGTTGCCTGGGTGGCCTGGCAGCCGCCGACTCCCCTTGAGGCGATCCTGCTCGCCGCGCTGTCGGCGCGCCTGCCGCCAGAACATCTGCGACTGCTGGCGCCCGACTGGGTCGCCGTCGGCGAGCAGGTCCCGCTGCTCAGGGCAGCCTGGCCGGAGTTCGTCACTGAGCCAATCACTGAGTCCGACACCAAGGCTGGCGGCGAGGATCCGGATCGCGGTCCTGATGGCGACGACTTGCCGCATGCCGGCCTTCGCGAGCGCCGGTCGGCCTGGCAGCGGCAACCCCGTGGGCCGATGCCCGACATCCTGCATGCCGATGATCGTGAACGCGAGGCCCAGCTGGTTGCCCAGTGGGTTCATCGCCGCCTGGCTGCTGATGTCGCCGGTGGCCGCACGCCTGGCCGAATTGCGATCGTGGCGCTCGACCGTTGGCTGGCAAGGCGCGTGCGGGCACTGCTCGAACGCGCCGGGGTGCTGATTGACGACCGTGAGGGTTGGCTGCTGTCGACCACCGTGGCCGCGAGCGCGGTCATGGGCTGGCTCGATGCGGTGGCGAGCGACGGCCATTACGATGCGCTGCTCGGCTGGTTCGATTCACCCTTCGTTCGGCCCGATGCTGGTCCCGATGCCCAGGGCGCAATGCGGCGCTGGGTCGAGCGCTGCGCCACCCGTCATGGCTACCTGCGCGGCTGGCTGGGCTTGCGGCGGGGAGGGCCGCGCAGTCTGAACGATGAGCAGGACCCGCAGCAGGATCTTCAGCCGGGCGATTCTCCGGCGCCCCCGGCCGCGCTCGAGCGACTCCTCGATGCCGCCACAGCGCAGCGCCGCCACCAGCCGCTTCGCGACCACCTCGATCGTCTCGAGCAGGTGCTGGGCTGGGTCGGCGCTCGCCCGCGGCTGGCGACTGACGAGGCCGGTCGGCAAGTGCTGGCGCTGCTGGCGGCGCTGCGCCGCGCCGGCGCCAAGGCCGATCATGATCGGATGCTCTCGCCGGCCGAGTTTCGTGGCCTGCTGGCAACCATGCTTGAGCGCAGCCGGTTTCATGGTGATGCGACCAGCCCGGTGCAACTGCTGCCGCCGGCGCAGGCTGCCGGGCAGCATTTCGACGCGGTGCTGGTGCTGGGTGCAGCCGAAGGGATGCTGCCGGCGCCGGTGCTCGCCTTGCCGCTGGTCAACCAGCCCTTGCGACTGATGCTCGGATTACCGACGGCGGCCTCGAGCGCCGCCCAGCAGCAGCGCGATCTGGTGCTGCTGCTTGCGCTGGCCGGTGAATCAGCGATCAGCTGTCGCACCGATCCGGGCGACGGCACCCGTCCGAGTGCCTGGGTCGAGCGACTGGAGGCGATCACCGCCGAGGGGCCGATGAGCGATCGAATCATCCTGCCCGGCCAATCTCGGCAGATCGAGGCGATGCCGGCAACGCGGCCGTCGCCAAGCCTGGCCCGGCTGCCCGACAGCCTGTCGGTCGGCTCGATCGAGCGACTGCTCGACTGCCCGTTTCGCTTTCTCGCCCAGGACGGCTGGCGGCTGCGCGAGCCGCCTGAGGCGGTTGATCAGCCAGGCAAGCGCGAGCGCGGTCAGTGGGTCCACGAGATCCTCGAGCGGTTTCATACCCAGGCGGCCGCCCGCGCGATGCCCTTCGAGGGGGCTGCCCGTGAGGCGCTGAAGGCCCTGCTGCTCGAGATCACCGATGAGGTCGCTGTCCGTGAGATGGCCAGTGGTGCCGGCACACTCGGTGAGCTTGCCGAATGGCGCGCCACGCTCGACGGCTACCTCGACTGGGCCATCGGTGATGCCGCCGGCGGCTGGCGCTTTCTGGCGGGCGAGCAGACCGGCACGCTGGAGGTGAGCTGGAGCGATGAGCGTGGGCCGCGCTCGGTGCGCATCGAAGGCCGACTCGATCGACTCGATCAGGCAGGCGCCGGTTTGCGGGTGGTCGACTACAAGCTCGGATCCCCGCCGCGTCTGCAAGCGATCGCCGCGACGCCCGAGCGCGCCGCCCAGCTCGCGCTCTACGGTCTGATTGCATCCGGCCAGGGGCGGGTGGACAAGGTGGGATACCTCACGCTGCAGCGCGACGCGACGAACTGGCTGCCGCTTGGCGGTGCGACCAGCGATCCGGTCGACGATCTGATCGCGCCGTGGCGCGAGCAGTTGCCGGTCTATTTCGAGCGCATCGACCGCGGTGCGCCGATGCCGGCGATCGGCAGCGAATGCGACCATTGCGCGGTTCGCGGTATCTGTCGCAAAGGGCACTGGTCATGAGGCAGGGGTCATGACGGCGGATGCAGGGCGATTCAGCATCGGTGGCCATGAGGTCGATCAGCACACCTTCCGGCGGGCAGCGATCGACCCGGCCAACAGCGTCATCGTCAATGCCTGCGCCGGCAGCGGCAAGACGACACTGCTGGTCGGGCGAATCGTTCGGGCCCTGCTCGATGGCGCGCAGCCCGACGAGATCCTTGCGGTGACCTTTACCCGGCTGGCCGCTCACGAGATGCGACAGCGCCTGGTGAGCGATCTTCGCCTGCTTGCACTGGCCGACGATGCGGCACTCCATGCGCGTCTGTCCGACTGGTATGCACTCGATGACTCACGCGCCCGGGCCCTGGCCGGGAAGGCTCGCGGACTTTACGAGGCCATGCTCTCGCATCCGCGAGGCCCCGACATCACCACCTTTCACAGCTGGTTCAGGGCTTTGACCCGGGCCGGTCCGATGAGTTTCGATTCGGCCGAGGGCGCCGAGCTCACCGAGGAAGGGCCGGCGCTTGCGCAGCAGGCCTGGTTCGGCTGGCTCGATGCCCTTCGCGACCCGGCGCGTCGTGCGCGACGCGACGATTTCGAGTCGCTGGTCGCCGCGCTCGGACTGTTTGCCACCCGTGATGGGCTGATCTCTCTGCTTGATCAGCGCACCGACTGGGCGGTCGCACTCGGCATCGACCCGGATGCACCGCCCGATGCGCTGCAGGCGGCCGCCGATCGCGCCGCCGATCTTTATTGCAAACGATGGCGGCAGGCCGCAACCGACTATTGCGCGGCACATCTGTCGCCGATCGAGACCGGTGTCGCGCAGGCAGGTGTCAATCAGATCGACTCCGATGCCGACCTGCTGCGCGCGCT